>DASRBM010000340.1:0-3578 GCA_035653635.1 Acidimicrobiales bacterium
CCGGGGCGCCACCTCCACCTCCACCTCCACCTCCTCCACCACCCCCGCCACCCCCGCCACCCCCGCCACCCCCGCCACCCCCGCCACCCGAGGGGGCCTGGTAGGTGAACTGATCGGCTGATGAGGTTCCTGACGTCACGCCGTTGAGGGCGACCGTCACGTCCACCGTGCCGCTACCGGCCGGTGATGAGATCGAGCACGACGTGGACGAGCTGCACGTCGGTGCACCGGCGGAGGTCGACGCGAAGTTCACAGTCGGCGAACCGGGCCCACCGGTGAGTCCCACGCCGGTGATGGTGACCGATGTGCCGCCGGCGCTCGGTCCGGTGGTCGGAGCGATCGACTGCACAACCGGCTTGTAGGTGTACGTGTCGGATCCGCCCGACGACGTGCCGCCGCCGGTGATCGAGACCGTCACCGCGACCTGTCCGGAACCCGCCGGGGCTGACACCGTGCACGAGGTGGTGGTGGCGCATGCCACCGAGGTGCCGGGAGAGGGCCCGAAGGAGATGCTCGTGTCACCGCCAACCGTCGAGAACCCGGTGCCGCCCACCGTCACCGAGGTGCCTCCCGTGGCCGGGCCGGAGCCGGGAGACACCGAGGTCACCGTCGGCGTGGCGATGTAGGTGTAGGTGGTGTTGGCCGGCGTCTGTCCGGTCACGGTGGCCGTGACCGTCTCGGCGCCCGACCCTGCCGGGGCCGTGTAGGTGCACGTGCTGGCCGAGCAGCTTGCGGCCGGCGCCACGTTCGTGCCGGCCACGGAGATGACGGCCCCGCTCAAATTGGCCCCGGTGATGGTGACGGTGTCGCGACCGATGGCGGGCCCGGAGCTCGGGCTGATGGAGCTGATGAACGGTGCCGTGCTGTAGCTGAAGAGGTCGCTCGCGCCGGTCGGCGAGGTCTGCCCGGCCACAGTGACGGTGACGTCCACACTGCTCGAGCCGGCCGGGGACGTGGCCGAGCAGCTCGTCGACGAGGAGCAGCTCACGTTGGTAGCCGAGGTGCTCCCGAAATGGACCGTGGTCGACCCGCTGTGGGTGGAGAAGCCGGCGCCGGTGATGGTGACGGGCGTACCGCCGGTGGCCACGCCGGAGCTCGGGCTCACCGAGGTGACGGCCGGCACGTAAGTGAACGCGTTGCCCGTGGCCTGGACGCTCTGGGCACCGTTCACCAATGCCACCACGTGGGCGGCACCCACGCCGGCCGGGGTGACGACTGTGCACGACGTGGACGAGGAGCACGACACCGAGGTGCCGAGCGTCCCCGTTGGCGGCGACGTCGTGGCCGAACCGGGTACGAAGTAGAAGGCGGTGCTGCCCGAGGCCGTCGAGAACCCGGTGCCGGTGACCGTCAAGGTGTCCCCGCCGGCACCGGTGCCGGTCGGACTCGACAAGTTCGTGACCGACACCTCGTTCGAGCAAAGCTCGGTAGGCAGCGAACTAGCCCCGCTGGCGATCGGGCTCCCGAGCCCCGAGGCCATGTCGTAGCCGGTGGTGGCGCCGTAGGTGCCACCGTTACTGCTGTTGACGTCGTTGTTCCCGAGGATGACGTCGTGAAGGCCACCCGAGTACGCGGAGGACGACACGCCAACGGCCGAGTAGAGGACCGGGTTGAGGTAACCGACCGACGACCCGCAATTCGAACTGGCGTCGGTGAGGGCAACGAGAGCCGCCCACAGGGGAGCGGCCGCACTGGTACCGCCGATGCCCATCCAGCCGCTGAAGCCCGTGGTGTCGGTGAAACCGCCGTACCCGGTGTAATAGATCACGTAGCCCGTCGACGGGTCGGCATCGGCGGTGATGTCGGGCACCTCCCGACAGTCGCCACTGCCGGCACCGCAGGGCAGACCCGACGACTTGCTGTTCACGACGCCGAGGAGAGCCGCTGCCTTGGACTGCCAGACGGGCATGGTCCATTCCGCCGAGATGCCGCCGCCACCGGCACCGCCGTTGCTGTTCCAGACCTTCTCGCTGGACCAGGAGCCGGACACCAATGTCAGGGTCGTGCCACCGACACTCGTCACGAAGGGCTGGCTGCCGGGGTCGTCCACCGCCAGGGCATTGGAGCCGGAGCAGTCCTCGGAACCGCTGTCGCCGGCGGCAGCGACGATCGTCTGCCCTTGGGCCGCCGCCTGCTCGAAGATCGTGTTCTCGGCATTGAGGACGCCACTCGACTGGGCAGCGGCCTCGCACAAGCCCCACGAGGTCGAGATCACCTGCGCGGTATCGGCATTGACGATTGCCGAATACGTGTCAACCCCACCTGTGGTGTCGTTCGGGCCGTCGTAGACGTTGATGGCGGCCGCGGGGGCCAAGCCGATCACGTCCTCGATGTCGAGGGCTGCCTCGTCACTGCCATATCCGCCGTTCTTAGTCGGCGAGAACGATCCGCCGTCGACGTTCGTATAGCTGACACTCGCACTCGTGCCGTAGCAGCTCTGATACGCAGTGATGTCGCTCGTCTTGTTGTAGGCGAGCTCGTACAGCGCCACCGTTTTGCCGGCGCCGAGGTCGCCGACGCCGTAGAGGGTCGAGATCCCATAGCCACTCGCCAGTTGATTGGCCGTGTACGGGCCCGTGGCGCCGGCCGCTCCAGTAGCCGCACTGCAGGCGGTGGGACCCGACGTGTTCGGGACGGCGGCCGTGCCCACCTGCGGCCTCGACACCGGGAGCACGGTTTCGGAACGCCAACGGGCGATCTGGTCGAGGCCGACCACGGCTTGCACCTCACCCGCGACAGAGTTCGGAAGCTGTGGGGCGGTCGTGTTGGCGTAGGCGACCCGGCCGTCGGCAAGGCGGAAGCGGTGGAACTGGGTGAGCAGCCCGCGGCTGACCGACTTCAACGAGTCCCGGACGGTGATCGTGAGCCCGTTCGGGCTGACACCGACCGGGTGTAGCCCCTCCGCCCGCAATGCGCCCTCGACGGCACCTATGGTCGCCGGACTCGGACCGAAGCTGGCCGCGAAAGCGCCCTTCGGGAGGTAGTGGTGGAAGTCGGCGGAGCCTGGGGTGGAGACCGAAGCGACAAATGCGGAGAGGGCTGACGGATCCCGAGGGGCAAGGGTGACGTCGACCTGCAGCGAGGTTGAAGGATCGGAGTTGCCCTCGTCCACCGCTGAGGCCGGAATCTGAGCCCTGGTGCCGACTGAGGAACGCTGGAGCGGTGCTGCTCCGGCTGGCACTCCTTGCAGAGCCGACAGAACGAGAGCCGGTACGAAGAGCGCGACCAAACCGGCGAGACCGCCAACCCGTACGGGTCGACGCGCGCGACGTCGTAGACCAGAACTGCTTGTGCGCACCTTTCACCTGCTTGCCCTCGGCCCTGCGGGCGCCGAGTCTACGACCCGCCGTATCTCTGAGGGTTATCGGCGGGCCGTGATTCGTGCTTGAGACCGACCCCACGCGCGCGCGGGCGCCTGTCTGCTCCCTAGGGAGGAGAAGGGAGAGCCGCGGTTAGGGGACGCTCGGCGGAGCAACACCCTCCGCGGCATCGATGGCATCTTGGAACGCGCTCGGTGGCAAAGGCGCGATCTTCGAGCCGTCGGACGACGAGTTGATGGCGGCTCCTACGGTGCTGCC
>DASRBM010000341.1:0-2109 GCA_035653635.1 Acidimicrobiales bacterium
CCCGCCGGCGTCCACCACCGTGGTCAGGTCGGACGAGGAGCGCACCATGGCGGCGAAGCGCGCGTCGGTGCGCTGCTGATGGGCGACGGCGTCGTCGAGCGCGTGGTTGCGCTCCTCGAGCAGGGCCACGACCTCCAGCGCGTGCGTGCGGCGGCGCTCGGACACGAGCAACAGACCGGCGACGAGCACAGAGGCGAGGAGGCCCCCGCCGAGGAGCACCCACGGCAACAGCGCCGAGGAACGCCCCGACAGGGGGGCGGTGGCGCGCTCCACGAGGATGTAGTTGCCCGGATTGACGAGCGAACCGACCCGCGAGCTCGACGCGGCCGAGCTCGACTGCAGCGGCGACTTGGCCGAGATCACGGTGACGGCGCGGTCGCCGCGCAACGGGAGGTGGGTCGTGGTGGTGAGGACGAGGTTCTGCGGTTCCTCGGCCCCCACGTAGACGGCCGCCTCGATGGAGGAGAAGGGGTGACCGGGGAGCGACGAAAGGGAGTACGGGGTCGACGACAGCTTCGACTCGTCGTAGAGGGCGTAGCCGTTCGGGGTGACCGGCGGCCCGATGAGGGTGCCCAGCCAGCGACCGGAGGAGGTCGGCACGCTCGCCGCGTAGGGCGTGTCCCCGGCGCCGATGGCCGCTACGAGCGCGGCGTCGGTCCCGGTGCCGAAGCTGCGATGGAGGACGCCGACGCTCGCCACCACCGTCAGCCGTGAGCCGTCGACGCGAAGCAGGGCGAGGCCGCTGTAGGCGTTGTGGTCGGCGGCGGCACGGGCGGCACCGGTCCAGGCCCCGTTGCCGGCCGTGGTGGGGGCGAAGGTGCCGAGCTCGCTCACGTCGGAGGGCGTCTGGCCGATGAAGGACCCGAGCAGGAGCGAGCCCTGCACCACGTCCTGGCGCAGCAGGAGTGCGTTCTCGTGCCGCAGGGACGCGTTCGACAGGACGAACGCGACGAAGCTGCCGGTCACACCGAGCAACAGCACGAGCGCGGTCGTCACTCCCGAACGCAGTAGTCGTCGCGACGTGGCCACGAGGGCCCTCCCTCCGCCGGGGCGTCCACCCCTGGGGCACCTCGGGTTTCGGCGGCCCGGGAGCGCCGGCGCAGGGACCTTGGTCCTCTTATCGACCGCCGAGTGTCGGCGGCGGCGGGCCGGTCAGGCGGTGGGACCGGCGGCGGCGGGCTCCGCCACGGCCACGGCGCCGTCGCGGTAGGTGATCCGGTTGGTCCGCACCGCCGGCACCCGGGGGCCCGGGAGGATCACACCGGTCAGGTTGAGAGGGTCGGCGCCGTTGATGGTGACGGTCTGGCCGTCGTGGGGGCTGCGGCGCACCCGGCGCAGGGCGTCCACCGCCTCGGGAAGGGCGAACTGCTCGCCGGCGAAGCCGTTCACGAAGCGTCCGCCGCGGGCGATGCCCCGGGCCTCGAGCCGGCGCAGCGCCCACAGCAGCTGGCGCCACGGAAGGGCGAGCGTCTCGAGCGCCACCAGGTCGTAGAAGACGACGCCCCAGCGGGCCAGCAACTGGCCGGCCACCTGCTCGGCGAGCTCGTCGGGGTCGTCGAATCCGGCCCCGACCGGGAGCAGGGCCCAGCGGCCCTCGCCACCCTGGCGCACGGTGGGAGCCCGGCGGCCGCCGACGCGCCGGCGCACCTCCTGGCGGTGGCGGCGCTGCCAGGTCTGGCGGGCCGACAGCAGGGCCCGCACGGCCTGGAACCCGT
This sequence comes from Acidimicrobiales bacterium, assembly GCA_035653635.1. Lineage (GTDB taxonomy): Bacteria > Actinomycetota > Acidimicrobiia > Acidimicrobiales > UBA8190 > DASRBM01. The sequence goes on from DASRBM010000341.1 coordinate 1,716, forward strand.
CCGCGGTGACGAGTCCCCGGGCGACGAGGTCCCACAATCCTTCCTCCACCTCGACCGGCAGCCGCCCGGTGCGGGCGCGGAGCTCCGAATGGAAGAGCGCGCCCTCGGCGCGAAGGGCGTCGAGGACCTGGCGCGCCGCGCCGTGGCCCGGTTCCTCGGGGACACTGTCGCCCCGCGCCGCCTGCAGCAGCCACGGCAGGTCCTCGCGCAGGGCGAAGGTGATGGGCGTGGCCCGCGACGGCATGGCCGCGCCACGCCGGGGACGGCTGTCGTCCTCGGGCGGGCGGAGCCCCAGCCGGCCCCACACGAGCTCGCCCGCCATGCACAGGTCCTCGAGCCAGCGGGGCTGGAAGGCCTCGATGCGGGCCGCCAGCACCTCGTCCTCCCAGGCGCC
>DASRBM010000342.1:0-3417 GCA_035653635.1 Acidimicrobiales bacterium
CCGTCTCGATGCGCACACCGCCATCGCCCTCGGGCCGCAGGTACTCGCCCGGCCCCGGTGGGCGCTTCGGATGCTGCGCGACGGCGTCTCCATGTTGCGGCGACCGCGCAGGGCCGGGGCCGAGTCGGCGGCGCCTCCGCCGTCGGATCTGTCTGCCCCTGCCGCCGCTGCCGGTCCTGCCGCCGCTGCCGGTCCTGTCGCCGCTGCCGGTCCTGTCGCCTCGGCGACCGGAGGACTCGGTGCCGCCGGTGCCGTGGCCATGCTGGCATCGCCATTCACGTGGGCTGACATCGAGTGGATGCGGGGCCGCTGGAAAAAGCCGCTCGTCGTGAAAGGTCTGTTGTCGGGACCCGACGCCGTACGGGCCGTGGAGGCTGGAGCCGACGCTGTCGTCGTGTCCAACCACGGGGGACGGCAACTCGACGGTGCCCCCGCCACCGCCCGCGTGCTACCGGAGGTGGTGGACGCGGTCGGCGGCCAGGCTGAGGTGCTCGTGGACGGCGGCATCCGCCGGGGTGGAGACGTGATCAAGGCATTGGCGCTCGGCGCCCGGGCCGTGCTCGTCGGCCGTCCGTATCTCTACGGCCTCGCCGTGGCCGGGCAGGCCGGCGTCGAACAGATCCTCGACGTCCTGCAGGTCGAGATGAACCGATCCATGCGGCTGCTCGGTTGCAGCTCGGTGCACGAGCTCGATCGGAGCTGGCTGCAGGAAGGCTGACCGCCGGCACACGACGCCCGGGCGAGGCCCGTCGCCGGACATCCGACGCGTTTTCGGCCAGAACGTTCTATCCACGCCACCGCGCAAGTGACGCGTGCTGCGACGTCGAACGGGTCGAATGATCGGACGTCGATGTCGGTGTTACACCCTCGCGCTGCAATGGCGGGCGTGCATTTGCAGGGTCTCGTCGACGCCGTCGACGCGTTTCTCGAAGAAGACGCCGATCAATACGGCCACCGCAGGTCGGTGGAACTGATGCAGCGGACCATCGCCCGACTGCAGGCACGCCAGTCACAGATGCTGGCGGCGTTCGTCGAATCGAAGGAGTGGGCCGATGACGGTGCCTTCGACGCAGCCATGTGGCTGGCCACCGTCTGTCGTGTTCCGAAGGGCAAGGCGAGGGAGCAGATCGCCACGGCTCGTCGCCTGAACCAGGCGCCCCGTTTCGCCGAAGCATGGCTCGCCGGGGAGGTGAACGGCGATCACTTCGGGGTCGTCCGGCGCCTCTTGAAGCCGCCCACCGAGGACCACTTCGTGCGCGACGAGGAGGAGCTCCTCCGCCACGCCAAGACGCTCCGCTTCGAGGACTTCACCCGAATCGTCGACTACTGGCGCCAGCACGCCGATCCGGACGGGACCGAGGAGCGCGAGCTCGAGCGCCAGAACCGTCGTGAAGTGTCGCTCGCGGCCAGCTACGAGGGCATGTACCTGGGGCGCATCACGCTCGATCCCATCTCCGGTTCGATCGTCTTCCGTGAGCACAACCGCATCACCGAGGAGTTCTTCCAGGCCGACTGGGCCGAGGCGAAAGAACGGCTCGGCCATGACCCGTTGGTCGACGATCTCCGCCGCACCCCGGCCCAACGGCGGGCCGATGCCCTGGTGGAGATGGCCACGCGTTCGGCGACGTGCCCCGCCGACGGCCGCCGACCCGCACCGCTGTTCTCGGTCTTCGTCGGCTATGAGACCTTGCACGGGCGCATCTGCGAGCTCGCCGAGGGCATCGTGCTGGCGCCGGGATCGCTTCTTCCCTGGTTCGACCAGGCATACGTCGAGCGGGCGGTCTTCACGCCCTCCGGCCGCGTCGAAGTGAGCGCTGCAGCCCGCTTCTTCAGTGGCGCCACCCGTCGGGCCATCGAGCTGCGCGACCGCCGCTGTACGTACGAATTCTGCGACGTACCCCTCGAGCGGTGCCAGTGCGACCACGTGGTGCCGTTTTCCGAAGGTGGCCCGACGACGCAGGAGAACGGGCGCCTCCTGTGTCCGTTCCACAACCGCCGACGCAACCCGCGACCGCCTCCAGCAGCCTGACCGCCGGCCGCGCGGTCAGGAGTGCTGTGCATTCAGGGGTGCATGTCCTCCGGCCCTATGTCCCGTACATGCTGGGTGAAGGTCCACTGGTGCCCTTCGGGGTCTTCGGCCGTGTAGTTGCGGTCGCCATAGAACTGGTCGGCGAGCTCGCGAAGGATCGTGGCGCCGGCCGCTTTGGCGCGCTCGTAATGGGTGTTGACGTCCTCCACATAGACGTAGACGAGCTGCGTGGCCCCACCGAGGTGCTTCGGGTTCCGGAATCCACCGCCCGGCGATCCCATCATGACGACCCCGCTTCCCATCCCGAGTTCGGCGTGCATGGTCTTGCCGTCCGGCTTCGGCATCCGCACCCGCTGCTCCAGTCCGAAGGCACCGGTCAGCCAGTCGATGGCGGCGTCGACGTCTTCGTAGAGCAGATAGGGACTGATCTGCGGGAATCCCTCGGGCGGGTTCTTCACGTCTGCCACCGCGGCGCCTCCTGGTCGGCTCTGCCGTAAGCCTGGCACGCGGTGCGGCTGCCGTCAGAGCAGGCGCCGCTCGGTCGCCCACCTCGTCAGCTGGTGGCGACTCGACAGCTGCAGCTTGCGCAGCACGGCGGAGACGTGGGTCTCGACCGTCTTGACCGAGATCGACAGCTCGGCCGCCACCTCCTTGTAGGCGTATCCCCGCGCGATGAGGCGCAGCACCTCGCGCTCGCGTTGGGTCAGCTGGTCGAGCTCGGGATCGAAGCTCGGGGCCACGCCGCCGGCCGCGCCCGGGTCGGCGGCGAAGGCGTCGAGGACGAAGCCGGCCAGCCGGGGCGAGAACACGGCGTCCCCCTCGGCCACCCGCTTCACCGCCTCGGTGAGCTCGGCGCCGGAGATCGTCTTCGTCACGTAACCCCGGGCTCCGGCCCGGATCACCCCGATCACGTCTTCGGCGGCATCCGACACCGACAAGGCCAGAAACCGCACCGACGGATGGGTACGCGCCACCGCCTCGATGACCGCCTGACCGCCACCGTCGGGCATGTGCACGTCGACGAGGACCACGTCCGGCACCCGCTCCGAGATGAGCTCGATGGCAGCCGGCACCTCGTCGGCGTCGCCGATCACCTCGACGCCGTCGCCGAGCTCCGCCCTCACCCCGGCGCGGAAGAGGGCATGGTCGTCGACCAGGAAGACCCGGACCGTCATGAGCGGCGCGGCAGCACGAGCTGCACCTCGGTTCCCTCTCCCGGTCGACTGTGCACCGTGGCTATCCCGCCGACCCGGGCCATGCGGCCCCGTATGGACTCGGCGATGCCCTTGCGGTCGCCGGCCACGGCATCGGGATCGAAGCCGACTCCTCGGTCTCGCACGTACATCGACACCTCCGACGGCGAGGCCTCCACGAAAATGGAGACGCTC
>DASRBM010000343.1:0-2567 GCA_035653635.1 Acidimicrobiales bacterium
GGCCAAGGTCATGAGCACCACCGTGGTGAACGGTTCGGACAGCGCCCCGTGCCTGCCCGACGTCACCGCTCTGCAGGCCCGCGGCGTCGTCGCTCTGGCCGTGGCCGGCTCGCCCACCCTGGCGGCCTCGTGCATGGCGGCGCTGAGCGTCACCGGCTGGACGCCTGCCGGTGGCGTGCTGCTCCCGCCGTCGGCCGCCTACGGCAACGTCACGGCCTCGCCGCAGGCCTTCACCGTGCTCGGCCTGCCCTGGCCCGAGTCGAGCTCGGCCGGGGCGGCACGCTTCCGGGCCGCGGCGCCGGGCATCACCTCCTACCGGGCCCTCGTCTCCTTCGCCGCGGTGGAGTTGGCGGTCGACGTGGCCCGGAGCGTGGGTGCGCCGACCATGGCGAACATCGCCGGCGGCACGTGGCACAACGACCTCTTCGACTTCGCCGGGCTCAACAACGCCGGGGCCCAGGTCGTCGAAGGCGGACCCTCGGGCTGGGTCCCGGCGCCGTAGGCGCGCCGGCCGTCGTCAACCGACGGCGGTTCCCGCCAGCTCCGCCGCGATCCTCGGACCCTCGTCGTCGGTCCACGGCCGCACCGCGATGCCGTCTCTGTCGTGCAACCAGGCCAGGTTGGCCTGGTGCAGCGCGTCGGTCTCTTCGTAGCGGTTGAGGATCACGACGAACGGCAGCGCGGCATGTTCGAGCGCGTCGGCGCAGGAGCGCACGGCGTGCACGGTGCCCAGCCCGGCGTCGGCCACGAGCACCACCACGTCGACATGAAGCGCACGGGCCAGGTCGAGGACGTCACCGTCGTCGGCCTGGGGTGAGCGCAGGCCCCCCGCCGTCTCCACCAGTCCCACGTCGACGCCAGCCGGCCACATCTGCTCGGCCACCAGGTTCTCGAGCAGCACCGCCGGTCGTCCCAGGGCGGCCGCCGCCATCGGCGGCGCCATGGGCACCTCGTAGTGGCGCGCCGGCGTGCACACGTCGTCCGGCTGCTCGCCGCTCGCCTCGGCGAGGAGCTCGGCGTCGGTGGTGGCGTCATCGGGAGCGAAGGACTGCGCCGGCTTGCGGGCGGCCACCGTCAGACCGGCAGCGCGCCAGGCGCGCAGCAGCTGCACGCTGATCCAGGTCTTGCCGATCTCGGTGCCGGTGCCGGCCACGAGCACGAGCCGGCGCGGCCGCTGCGCCGCGCCGCTCGCCGAATGATCCGCCACGAACCCGTGCCCTACCTGCTTGCGCCGGCGACGAGCGCAGACAGAGCAGCCGCGAGTCGGTCCACGTCGGCCGGTTCGTGGGCAGCCGACAGCGTCACCCGCAGGCGCGAGGTGCCCGGCGCAACCGTGGGCGGGCGGATGGCGGGCACCCACAGCCCGTCGGCAAGCAGCGCCTCCGACGCGGCGACCGCCGTCTCCTCGGCCCCGAGCACCACCGGCACGATCGGCGTGGGATGCCCGGGGCGCAGCTGCTCCACGTAGCCGCGGAGCCGGGTCCGGAGCGCGTCGCCCTCGGCGCCGTGCACGATCCGGAGCGCCGCCAACGCGGCGGCGGCGTCGGCCGGCGGCAGGGCGGTGGTGAAGATGTAGGAGCGGGCACAGTTCTCGAGCAGGGCCATGAACGGCGCCGGGCCCGCCGCGTACCCGCCGAGTGCGCCGAGCGTCTTCGACAGCGTGCCCACCCGCACCGCGTCGACACCCTGCAGCATGGGCGCGGGATCGGGCCCGAGCACGGCGTGGGCCTCGTCGAGCACGAGCAGAGCGTCGTGGCGCCGGCACAGCTCGGCGATGGCCGAGAGCGGGGCGACATCGCCGTCCATGGAGAAGACGAGGTCGGTGACGACGACGAGGCGCCGGCCGGCGTTGGCCTGCAGCAGTGTCGCGAGGTGCTCCACATCGACATGGCGGTAGACGGCGACCTCGGCCCGGGCCAGGCGGGTCCCGTCGACGATCGAGGCGTGGTTGAGCTCGTCGGAACAGACGAGCGTGCCCGGCTCGCCGAAGGCCGTCAGCACACCGAGATTGGTGGCGAATCCGCTCGGGAAGACGACGGCCCGCTCGCACCCGGTTGCCCGGGCCAGCTCGGCCTCGAGCTCGTCGTGGACCGGACGTGATCCGGTGATGAGGCGCGATGCACCGGCCCCGGTGCCCCACCGTTCGATCGCCTCCTCGGCCGCACGGGCCACGGCCGGGTGCCGGGTGAGGCCCAGGTAGTCGTTGGAGGCGAAGGAGACGACCGGCCGCCCGTCGAGCGCGCCGGCCGGTCCGTTGGCGTCGAAGGTGCGTGGCGCACGCCAGCGTCCCTCGGCCCGCAGCCCGTCGAGCCGTTCCGCCACCCGGCGGGCCCAGGCGCCTGAGGGCGTGCTCCCGTCCGTCACCGATTCGCCCCTGCTGCTTCGGCGCCGGTTGCCCCGCACACCTCGTCGATCGCCTCGGTGAGCACGGTGACGATGCGCTCCACCTCGTCGGCCGAGGTCGTGAGCGGCGGCATGATGACGACCACGTCGCCGAGCGGTCGCAGCAGCACGCCCCGGGCCACGGCCGCCGCGCACACCCGCCGGCCCCATCGGAGGCCCGGTGC
>DASRBM010000344.1:0-11348 GCA_035653635.1 Acidimicrobiales bacterium
CCTCGGCGGGCGTGACGTGGCCCTCGGCCTGGGCGCCCTGGTCGCGGCGCGGCGCGGTGCGCCGGTCCGGGGCTGGGTGGAAGCGGCCGCCCTTGCCGACGGTGGCGACGTGGCCGCCACCCTGGCGTCGTGGTCGGCGCTGCCCAAAGTGGGGCGGGTGCTCGTCCTCGGGGCGGCGGCCGGGGCGGCGGCGGCCGGAGCGGTGGCGGCGCGGTCGCTCTGACCGGTTCCCGGCTGACGGTGTTCGGGCGGCGCGGAGCTCAAGCCACGGCGAAACGCGGGTGCCGTAGGCCGAGCTCCACGAGGGTCCGCTCCGGATCCCGCGGCGCGGCCACCGCCTCGTCGGCGCCGGGCACGGCGAAGACGTACACGTTCCAGTAGGGCACGAGCGTGCCGGGCTCGATGTCGGCGTAGATGCGCCGCTCCACGTCGGGCCGGCGGGTGCAGCCGGCCTCGGCGAAGCGCTCGGTCCACCAGCGGTAGGAGGCGATGGTGAGATGCCCCTCGACGGGCTCGCCCCGGGCGTCGCGGGCGAGGTCCTCGTAGGGCACGGGCCCGTCGTAGTCCGGACCGAGCTCCTGGTAATGGACGACGCGCTCGGAGAGGACCTTGCCCTCGTAGTGCCCGGCGGGCCCCGCCTCGTCGTTCGGCCCGAACGACGGGATGGTGAGGTAGAGAAAGCCGCGACACACCCGGGTCAACTCGGCCACCACCGCCGGGATGGAGGACGGCGGCATGTGCTCCAGTGTCTCGAGCGCGCTCACGAGGTCGAAGGTGCGGTCGGCCCACGGGAGCCCGGTGCGCAGGTCCGCCACCCGCAGGTGCCCGCGGGCGCCGGGCGCGGCGTGCTCGACCGCGTACTCGCTCACGTCACACCCCTCGGCCTCGACGCCGAGCTCGCGCAGCACCTCGACCACGAAGCCGGTGGCGGTGCCGACGTCGAGCGTGCGCACGGCGCCGCCGAAATTGCGCCACATCACCCAGCCGGCCACGTCCGCGTTGGACGACACCCGGTCGTAGGTGGCGTAGCCCGACAGACCCTGGCGGTCCCCCGACGGGTCGCGTCCCTCGCCGAAGTAGGCGCCGCCGTAGAAGTGCTCGGGATCGGCGATCGCCCCGCTCCCCTCGCCGGCCGCCCGGGACAGCTCCCGGCCCAGGCGGGCCATCACCGCCCGGCTGCGGGGGCTGCGGCGCGACAGCGCCGCCAACGCGGCGCGTCCGCGACGGACGAACGCATGCAGACCCGCACCGGACGAGGAGGATGCCACCGGTCGCCGATGCTACCGGCGTCCCTGCGGGCTCCCCGTGTCTCCCGGCACGGCCACGGGTTGGCCCGTGCCGCCTTCGACCCGTAGCGTGCGGGCGCCGTGACCGCCGCCATCGTCACCGAGGACATCGGCCGCCAGTACGGCCAGCAGTGGGCCGTGGACGGCGTCGACCTGTCGATCGCCGAGGGAGAGATCTACGGCTTCCTCGGCCCCAACGGCGCCGGGAAGTCCACCCTGGTGCGCATGCTGTGCACCCTCCTGCGCCCGACCCGCGGTGCCGCGTCGGTGGCCGGACACGACGTGGTGAAGCACCCGGAGCTCGTCCGGCTCCGTATCGGTGTGGCCCTGCAGGACGCCGCGCTCGACGACCGCCAGACCGGTCGGGAGCTGCTCGACCTGCAGGCGCGCCTCTACGGCCTCGACCGCGGCGAGCGCCTGGAGCGGGTGGAGCAGGTGCTGCGCCTGGTGGACATCGGCGACGCCATCGACCGGCGCATCGGCACCTACTCGGGAGGCATGAAGCGGCGGCTCGACCTGGCCGCCGCCCTGGTCCACGATCCGGACATCGTCTTCCTCGACGAGCCGACGACCGGGCTCGACCCCGTGAGCCGGGCCGCGGTGTGGGAGGAGGTGCGCGACCTGAACGCGCGCCAGGGCATCACGATCTTCCTCACCACGCAGTACCTCGAGGAGGCGGACGAGCTCGCCCACCGCGTCGGCATCATCTCGAAGGGCAAGCTCGTGGCCGAAGGCCGGCCAGACGAGCTGAAGCGCTCGGTCGGCACCGACGTCATCGTGGCCAAGGTGGCCGACGTGACCGAGGACGTCCTCGGCGCGCTGCGCACGGTGCCCGGGGTCGACGGCGTGGGCGCCTCGCGCGGCGAGATCATCGTCCACAGCGCCGACGGGGCGGGGGCCATGAGCCCGGTCGCCCTCGCCCTGCACCAGTCGGGCACGACCGTGACGAGCCTCACCCTGCGCACGCCCACGCTCGACGACGTCTTCCTGGAGCTGACCGGCTCGCACCTCGAGGCGGATGCCGCGCCGGAGCGGGGCGATGGCGCGCCACCGCGGGCCGATGCCGCACCCGGCGCGCCCTCGGGTGGCGGACCGGCCCCGGCGACGGGCGAGGAGGCCGCGTCGTGACCCTTCCTGCCGACCTCGCTCTCGACGCGGGACGTCGCCGCGTGCACGCCCGTCCGGCGGGTTTCGTTACCGACCTGCTGTCGGTCGCACTACGCGCCGTGCGGCAGATCCCCCGCGAGCCGGACTCGGTGATCCCGGCTCTTCTTGTGCCCGTCTTCTTCTACGTGCTCAACGTGGGAGCGCTGTCGAAGGTGACGCACGCGGCCGCCGGTATCGACTTCAAGGCCTTTGAGCTGCCCGTGGCGGTGGTGTTCGCCGTCACCGGCGTGTCGCGCGCCTCGGCGCTCGTCACCGACATCCAGGGGGGCTACTTCGACCGGCTCATGATGACGCCGGTGCGCCGCCTTACTTTGCTGTTGGGGCTCATGACGGCCGACTTCGTGCTCGTCATGGCGCTCGCCGTCCCCGTCGTCGTCCTGGGGCTGCTCTTCGGGGTCCACTTCGCCACCGGCGTGGCCGGTATGGCCGTGTTCGTGGTGCTGTCGGGCATCTGGGGGCTCACCTTCACCGGCCTCCCCTATGCCATCGCCCTCAAGACCGGCAGCCCCGCCGCGGTGAACTCGAGCTTCCTGCTCTTCTTCCCCATCACCTTCCTGACGACGACCTTCGTCCCCAAGCAGGCGCTGTCGGGCTGGCTGGCGGCTGTCGCCTTCTACAACCCGATGACCTACATCCTCGCCGGGCTGCGTTCGCTCGTGTCGAACGGGTGGGACGGGGTCGCCCTGGGCGAGGCGCTGCTCGCCATCGCCGCCTTCGGGGTGCTGTCGCTGTCGCTGGCCCTCGCCGCCCTACGGGGCCGCGTGCAGCGGCGCTGAGGACCGGTGGGCGGGCCGCTTCCGAGCCTGCTTTCGGCCTCCGTCAGGTGTTCCCGACATCCCCCGCGTCTTCCACAGACCCCGTCGCCGGAAGGGGCCGGATTTCACGCTCTCGTCACCTGGCGGTCAGGCGGGGGTTACCGCCGGACTACCGACTCGTCACCCGTCATTGTGTGGCGGCGGCGTCGCAGGTCCGTCGCGAGCCTGCGACCAGGGAAGTTGCCCGGTGCCGGCTCGTCCGGCCGGTGTCGCGGCTGCTCCCCAGATAATCCACATGTCCGGGGACGCCGGTCAGCCGGCGGCGCCCTCCGGGCAGAGGGCGGCGGCCAGGGACACCGGCTGGCTCAGTGCAGCGAGGTGGCCGCCGGGCACCACTTCGACGGGCAACCCGAGGCGCTCACGGGCCACGCGGCGCTGCAGGTCGACGGGGAACAGCCGGTCCTCGGCACCGGCGAGCACGGTCGTGGGGACCTCTGGCCATCGGTCGAGTGGCCATGGCTCGCCGAAGACCTTTCCGCTCTCCTGGGCGGCGTCGGGATTCGACTCCATGAACGCGACGATCTCTTCGGGCAGGTCGTGAAAGAACACGGTGGCGACATCGTTGAGGTCGACCGGGGGCCTGCCCTCGCGGCGCGCCGCCTCCTGAGCCGCTGCCTCCCATCCCACGTCGGCCCACCACTCGCCCGCCGTCTCGCCCGGCAGCGGGATCATCGCGTTCAACAGGACCAGGTCCTCGACCGCCACGCGCGTGCAGGCGAGCGGCGCGCTGAAGCCGCCGAGTGACTGGGCGACGAGCGTCACCGGTCGCTGCACCGATCGGATCGCGTCTGCGATCACCCGGCCGTAGTCGGACAATCCGCTGTCCGGATCGGCTGCCGGCAGAGCGACCGCCAGCGCCCGGTGACCCCTTCCGACGAGCTCGTCGACGAGGCGGTGCCAGTACCAGGCGCTCCCGCCGGCGCCCGGTACGAGCACAAAGCTGCGCTCGCGTGTCACGTTCCTCGCTCTCAGGCGGGCGACTTCTCCGCCACCAGCTTGGCGCTCGCCTCCCACAGCTGGGCCGCGGCGGCGTCGTCGCGGGCCACCTTGGAGGGCGGCCGCGGCTTGCAGCGCACGAAGTACTGGCCGGTGACGCCGGCCACCTCGGGCGACGACGCCAGGTACACCGACGTGCGCGCCCCCTGCTCGGGCGTGAGCACGAAGGGTTTGATGACCTTCACCCCGAAGGCGAGGAACCCCGAGGCGTCGCCGTCACGGGCGTACCCCGTCGCCACCGTTCCCGGGTGGAGGCAGTTCACGGTGACACCGGTGCCCTGCAGCCGTCGGGCGAGCTCGGTCGTGAAATAGATGTTGGCGAGCTTCGACTTGGCGTAGACCTGCATGCCGCTGTAGCGACGGGCCGACTGCAGGTCGTCGAAGTCGAGCCCCCGCCGGGCGCCCTTGTGGGCGGTGGAGGCGACGTTCACGATGCGCGACGGCGCGCTCTGCTTCAGGCGGTCGAGCAGCAACTCGGTGAGGAGGAAGTGCCCGAGGTGGTTGACGACGAAGGTCGCCTCGAGCCCGTCCGACGTCTCACGCCGGGCGGTGAGCACCACCCCGGCGTTGTTGACGAGCACATCGATGCGGTCGGTGCGGGCCAGGATGTCCGCCGCCCCGGCGCGCACCGAGGCGAGATCGCCCAGGTCGAACACGACGAGCTCGACCTTGTCCGAACCCGACCGCTTCGCCACCTCGGCCCGAGCCGCTTCACCCCGCCCCGGGTCGCGCGCCGTCATGAGCACGCGCGCGCCGGCCGCCGCCAGCGACGCCGCCGTCTCGAGGCCGATCCCCGAGTTCGCTCCGGTGACGACGACGGTCTTGCCGGTCATGTCGTCGGCTTCGATCATGTTCCGCCTCCTGTGTCGTGCCGAGAATAGGGCCCACGTCGTGCCCGGTCAGGTGCCGGCGAGCTCCTGCACCACCGGCGCCAGGGCCTCCCAGCAGTCGGCCTCCACCGAGTAGTAGCTGATCCCGTACTCACGGCGCCGCCAGCGCAGCTCCTCCGCCATCTCCTCGAGGGTGCCGAGCAGAGCCAGCGGCACGTGGCGCACGTCCTCCGGCTCCACCTGGAAGACGGGCGCGAGCGACTCGGCCAGGGACCGGGCCTCGTCGGTGACGACGGCGAATCCGATCAGGGTGTTGAGCTCGATCTGCTCGAAGCGTGCGCCGGCGGCTTCTCGCACCCAGGCCACCTTGCGACGGGTGGACTCCGGGCTGCCGTTGGGCGCCGCGTCGGGACCGGCCTCGCCGCCGCGCAGGTCGAGGTTGGTGCTGACGATGTCGGCCTTGCGCGCCGCGATGCCGAGCACCCGCTTGCCCCCACCGCCGATCACGATGGGCGGCCGGGGTCGCTGCGCGGGGCGCGGGTAGGGCGTCGCCGCCGTGACCGTGTAGTGGCGGCCCGAGTAGGAGAAGGGCTCGTCGGCCTGCAGCAGTCCGCTGATCACGTCCACCGCCTCGGCGAAGCGGTCGACCCGGACGCCGGGCGGGTCGTAGGCGATGCCGGACTGCTCGTAGTCGGTGCGCATCCAGCCGGCGCCGAGACCGAGCTCGAGGCGCCCCTCCGACAGCAGATCGAGGGTGGCAGCTTCCTTCGCCAGCACGAGCGGATGGCGGTAGTCGTTGTCGAACACGAGCGTGCCGAGCCGCAGCCGTGTGGTGGCGGACGCGGCGGCCATGAGCGCCGGCACGGGCGCCAGCTGCTCGCCGAAGTGGTCGGGCATGAGAAGGGCGCTGTAGCCCAGATCCTCGGCCCGCCGGGCCTGCTCGGCCCACCCCCGTGCGGTGCCGTCGGGGGGACGCGACAGCTGGGCCGCGAAGCGGAAGGGATGCGTGCTGGACATGGCGGGCACCGGTGTAGCAGCTTCGCGACGGGAACGGAGGTGGGTGGCAGCATGCGCGTGACCGGACGGGTGGGGTCGAAGGCGGCGAAGGTCGCCCTTCTTCTGGGACTCCTGATCGGGGTCGTAACGGTGACGGGAGACGGTGCCGCAGGGGCCGCCGGTGCCCCCCGCACCACGGGCACCACCGGCATCTACGCCCCGCTCGACCAGCCGGGGCCTCCTCTGTCGGTGCCCGCCCCGCTCCTGGCGGCAAGCCTCCAGTGCGCCGGACCGCTCGCCGGGGTGGGCCACGACCCGGTGCTGCTCGTTCCCGGCACCGCGCTCGATCCGCAGGACAACTACTCCTGGAACTACGAGCGGGGACTCACGGCCCTGGGCCTGCCGTGGTGCGCGCTGACCCTGCCCGACCACGGCATGGACGACGTGGGCAGCGCCGGCGAGTACGTGGTGTCGGCCATCCGCAGCATGGCCGCCGCCTCCGGGCGCCAGGTGGACATCCTCGGCTACAGCCAGGGCGGCATGGTCCCGCGCTGGGCGCTGCGCTTCTGGCCCGACACCCGGCCGCTCGTGCGCGAGCTCGTCGCCATCGATCCCTCGAACCACGGCACCCTCGACGCGAGCGGTCTGTGCCGCCTGCGCTGCCCGCCGTCGTTCTGGCAACAGGCGGCGGGATCGCACTTCCTGCAGGCCCTCAACAGCGGAGCCGAGACCTTCGCGGGCATCGACTACGTGGTGCTCTACAGCCGCACCGACGAAGTCGTGTTCCCGAACCTCTCGCCTGCGGGCAGCTCCGCCCTGCACACCGGTGCCGGGGCGATCGAGAACCTGGCGGTGCAGCAACGCTGCCCCGCCGACCCCTCGGAGCACCTCCTCATGGGGACGGTCGATCCCGTCGCCTACGCGCTCGCCACCGACGCCCTCGTGCACGAGGACCTCCCCAGCCTGCGCGCCGTGCCCGGCTCCACCTGCCTGCGGCTGCTCGCGCCCGACGTGGTGCCGTCGCAGTTCCCCGCCCGGTTCGTCACCATGATGGCGGGTATCGGTGCAGCCATCGCCGGCGCGCCGGAAGTGGCCTCCGAGCCGGCGCTCCCGTCCTACGTGTACGCCCACTGAGGGTGCCCACTGAGGGCGCCCAGATCACGCCGACTGATCACGCCCACTGAAGAGGAGCTCCATGCAGGCAGTCATGCTCGACGCGCCGGGTCCGCTGGGCGAGGGCCGGCTCCGCTACGCCGCCCGGGAGGACCCGCGTCCGGGAACGGGCCAGATCGTGGTGGAGGTGCTCGCCTGCGGGGTGTGCCGCTCCAACCTGCACATGATCGAGGGCGACTGGGTCTCCTACGGCGTGCCCGCCTTCGTGCCGATCGTGCCGGGCCACGAGGTGATCGGCAGAGTCGTCGACCGGGGCCCGGGTGTCGAGTGGCCGGCTCTGGGCGCCCGTGTCGGCGTGCAGCCGCTGTGGTCCTCGTGCCTGCACTGCGACTACTGCCTGACCGGGCGCGAGCAGCTCTGCCCGCAGAAGCACATCACCGGTGAGACGGTCGACGGCGGCTACGCCGAGCTCATGCTCGCCACCGCCGCCCACGCCCATCTCGTGCCCGAGGCCGTCGGCGACGTGGAGGGTGCGCCGCTCTTCTGCCCCGGCATCACCGCCTACAACGCGGTGGAGAAGGCGGCCCTCCACCCCGGCATGTCGGTGGTGCTCTTCGGCGTGGGCGGCGTGGGCCACATGGTCATCCAGATCGCCGCGCTCACCGGGGCCACCGTCTACGCCATGGCCCGCTCCGACGAGCACCTGGCGCTGGCCGAGGAGCTCGGGGCCGTGCCGGTGCGCGCCGGGGGCGGTCCCATCGCGCCCGGGCAGGTCGGTGGCGGTGTCGACGCCGCCATCGTGTTCGCCCCGTCCGACGCCATGCTGCACCAGGCCCTGGCGCTGCTGCGTCCGGGCGGCACGGCCGTGCTCGGTGTCCACGCCCAGGTCGGCGAGATCCCCTTCGCCGACGAGAAGCGGGTGGTCGGCAGCGTCATCGGGTCCCGCCACCAGATGGGCCAGGTGCTCGAGCTGGCCGCGTCCGGGAAGATCCGGGCCCAGTGCGAGACCTTCGGGCTGTCCGAGGCGTCGGCCGCCCTCTCCCGCCTGAAGGCCGGCGACATCCGGGCCCGGGCCGTGCTCGTGCCCGAACGCTGAGCGGGCACGGCGGCGGGATCCCCGTCAGCCGCCCTCAGCCCCGGCGGGCGCCGACGGCGGCGATGTGGCCCTCGATGCTGCACGTCTTCGGTGTGGTGTCGGTGCCGAGGGCGGCGAGGGCGGTGTCGAAATCGGCGGCTGAGATGCCGCCGTCGCGCAGCAGATCGGCCCGCAGATTGGCGAAGCGCTGGACGAGGAACTGCCGGGGCAGCTCGCCCGGCGCGCTCACCCCGTACTCCGCCTGGCTGATCACGAGCAGCCCCACCACGTCGAAGCCGGCGTCGTCGAGCAGTCCGGCCAGCTTGCGGCCGATGTGGCGGTCCACACCCTGGGCCGCGCTCATGGTGGCGAAGGCGTCCATGAGCACGGCCATGGCCGGAAGCGGCGCAGGGTGGCTGATGGAAAGCCCGTCCTCCACGTCGACCACACAGCACAGGCCGCCGGGTCGGATGACGCGGTGCAGCTCGGCGAGCGCCCTCCCCGGCTCGGGCAGGTACTCGAGCACGAAACGCACGACCGCCGCGTCGAAGGTGGCGTCGGGTTCCTCGAGCGCGCACAGATCGCCCACCCGCAGCTCCACCTCGGCCCCCGGGTCGAATGCACCGGCGGCCTGCAGCTCGCCGGCGACCGTGCGGGCGATCTCGATCTTCTCCGACGAGCGGTCGACACCGGTGATGTGCGACGGACCCATGGCGGCGAGCTCCATCGTCACCGGTCCGTATCCGCAGCCGCCGTCGAGGACGCGGGCGCCCGGCGCCAGCTGCAATCCCTTCAGCAGGAGGCGGCGCTGGGCGGCGGTGGCGACAGTCTGGAGCACCAGCCACGGATCGGCCACCTGCGCGCCGAGGAGCGCGGTGTAGGCCGCGTCGACGCGGCCGAAGTCGTCGGGACCGCCTGGACCGATCACGAAAGGGTCAGCCCGCCACGGGCCGGGCCGACATGGTGATGAAGTCGCGGGCCCAGTACGGCGCGAAGTAGCGCCCCGGCCCGCCCGACATGCCGGGCACGAGGGTGGCACCGTTCGCCCCCGAGGCGAGCCCCGTCGGGTCGGAGGGGGTGTAGGCGGAGAAGTTCACCCAGTCGGTGTTGATGTCGAGCTCCATGGCCCGCACCGCGCCGGCCTTGGCGAGAACATTGGCGAGGTCCACGATGTTGAGGTCGGGGCCGCCGGCGTAGACGAGGGCCCCGTCGGCCGTGACCCCCACGCCCGATCGCCACACGAAGACCTTGTTCGACAGGGTGTAGCCCCACTTGGTCGTGTCGGTCGCGTTGAGACCGGCGACGGGCTGGCCGCCGTCGACGAGGAGGACCAGGTTCTGGCGCACGGCCACGACGTCTGGCGTCATCGTCACGTCGCGGTCCCACTGTCCCACCGTCGCCCTGCCGTCGCGGTAGATGACGAACGAGGCGGCGCCGGCCTTGAGCGGGTAGGGCGTCTTGCCTTCGGAGTAGTAACCGCCGTTCGAGTTGCTCATGAGGAACCCGGAGTTGAAGGCGGCCACGAGCGACGATGCGGCGACCGGCGGAATGGGAGCGCTGTGCACCCAGGGACCGTCACCGGGGATGGTGGCGCCGGAGTAGAGCGTCGCCGACAGGAGCTTGGTGTCCATCCAGGCGACGCCGGTGACGACGCTCGTGTGCACGGCGTCGGGACGCAGGAAGGTCTCGTAGACCGCCGGCAGCCCGTCCACCCGCCGGCCCGCCGGTTGCCACTGGCCCTCGCCGGCGATGGCGGGCGAGGCGAACGGCGCGAGCGGGCTCGGGGCCGCCAGATGGGGCACGGTGGAGTTCGCGCTGCTCCCGGACGACGTGCCCAGCCGGGGGATGGCGCCCTTCGACGGCTTGCCCCCGACCGGCGGCGCGTGATGCGAGTAGTAGGTGTTCTCGGCCCACACCACGAGACCCGAGGCGCCGTGGTCGCGCAGCCACTCGGCCAGGCGCCCCGGCAGGCTCGAGCCCAGCGCCGGATTGCTGAGAGCGAAGCCGAGCGACCACAGGATCGGGCTCAGCAGCACGAACACGGCCACGAGCGCGCTGCGGATCTTGTGGGCGCGGACCCAGGTCAGGAGGCGACGCCACAGCGGCGGTCGGGCGTGGACGGGCGAACCCTTGACCGGGCGCGGTCGGACGGCGGTGTCGGGCACGAGCACCATGTTGGAGCATCGGGATGACGTAGGTGTGAATCCGCTGGTCAGCGGGTTCGGCGATGGGGGCGGCCACTGTGCGCGGGACCCATGTCCCGAGACTGCACGCAAGGTGGCCATTTGGCGACGGTGTGACCTAATCCCCTATGGCCCCGAGCCCCGGCGGCAGAAGGATTCGTCTGGAACACGGATAGGGGCGGCAGTGGAACACACAGACACCCATGCGGGCACCGGGCAGGGTGCCAGTGCCGGCGACAGCAGCGATACCGAGGTCGAACGCAGGTTGCGCCAGGCGCAGGCAGCGGAGGCCATGGACCACGAGGTCCGCCTCGTCCTCCTCGCCTGGAAGCGCACGGCCCCCGTGTCGTGCCTGGCCGACGCCGATGTCGCCCTGGCCCGCGCCGTGTGCGCCCATCTCCGCAGCGGCCAGTCCCTCGGCATGGCCGGCACCGTCCGGCGCTGGGCGGTCGAGCAGTCCGACGCGGCCGCCATGGTCCGGGAGCTGTCGAGCCTGCGCCGGAGCGTCGCCGTCCTCGGCGACCCCGATCCGGTCGCCGTCGACGCCCTCTTCGACCGCCTTTCGAGTCTGGCCGTGGAACAGGCCATGACGACGCTCCATGCCGAGGCCCGCACCGACGTGCTCACGAGCACGGGCAACCGCCGCGCCTTCGACGACCGCATCGAGCAGGTGCTCGCCGTCTCCTGTCGACGCGGCCACCCCTTCGCCGTCTGCTTCGTCGATCTCGACGGCCTGAAGGACGTCAACGACCGGCTCGGCCACCGGACCGGCGACAGCCGACTGCGCCAGACGGCGGAGGCCGTGCGGTCGGGGATGCGCGTCGAGGACGAGGTCTTCCGGGTCGGGGGCGACGAGTTCGCCGTTCTCATGCCCTTCTGCACCCGCG
>DASRBM010000345.1:0-3253 GCA_035653635.1 Acidimicrobiales bacterium
GCCACCCGGAACGGCGGCGCGCCCGAGCGCAGGGTCTCCATGAGGGCGTAGAGGTGGAGATCGCCGCGGTGCTCCACCCGCCGCCGCCCCGACTTCACCTCGACGATGCACACCGATGCCCGACCGGTCGACGGCGCGCCCAAGGCGAGGTCGAGCACGCCGCTCAGCACGATCCGGCCTCCGGCGATCGGCAGCAGCAGACGCTCCTGGGTGCGGGCCATGAACCCGGGAGGAAGCCGCGGCCAGCTGCTCATGACGTGCTCGGCGTGAAGGGCGACCTCGTCGGCCAGTGCTCTCCGGTCCGATACCGGCAGGGCGGCGACGAACCCCTCCACGTCGGCGCCATCTCCACCGGCGACGAGCGCGGCCAAGGCATCGGACAGGGGATGCTCGATCCGGCCCGTGGCCATCCACTGCCGGAACAGCGCGTCCACCAGCGCGCCGCGGGCGAGCTCGGCCGTCACCACCCGAGGTGCGTCGCGCCGGGCCAGATGGTGGGCCTCGCACGTGAGCACCTGGTGGAGCGACTCCTTCGTGACGCGGACCGCCGGGGCGTCCGGCCCGAGCGCGGCGACGTCGTCGGCCAGCGCGTCCTCGAGCCAGTCGCGCAGCCCCCCGGCGAGCCCGGGATCGACCGACGGGCGCTCGCTCCCCTCGCCCCGGAGCCGGGCCAGGAGGACGGCCCCGACCGGTGTCGGAACGACCGCTTGCAGACGCGCCCCGCTGGCGCCGTCGCCCGACGAGGTGCCGGTACGGGCCCCGGCGGGAGAGTCGTCGTCGCAGATCACAGCGGTCACGATGTCACCATGCCAGGGGGGTGTGACACCCACCTCTATCCTGGTCCGGGCATGGTGGGCGTGGACGGAGTGAGCCGCGACTCGGTGCCGGGCGGTGCCACATGACCGCCGCCTTCGACGCCGTGTTCGCCGTGTTCGTGCTGGCCATGGTCGTGGTCGCCGTCCTCGCCGTGCGCTGGGCCGTGGGCCGCGACCGCGCCGCCCGGGCCGCCCGAGCCGAGCAGGAACTGCGCCGCGCCCTCGACGACACCGCGAACGGCGAGGCCGGTCCGGCGACGGGCGCTCCCCGGTGACGACCGAAGGATTCCGGCGTACCCCCGACGAGAGCGGGGGCTTCCTCCCCGGTGGCGTCTTCGTGGCGAGCGGCGAGGGCGCCGACTGGCCCCGCTGGGTGCGCTCGCGCCGACGTCGCCGGCTCGCCCGCAAGCGCGCCCGCACGGCGTTCGTGTTCGCCGGTGGCGGCGCCCGGGGTGCCGCGCAGGTCGGCATGTTGCAGGCCCTCACGGCGCACGGCATCGTCCCCGACGCCATCTACGGCACGTCGGTGGGTGCCATCAACGCGGCCGGGTTCGCCGGCGACCCCACCATCGGCGGAGTCGAGTTCATGGCCGAGCACTGGCGGGAGGTGCAACGCGACGACGTCTTCCCGCAGGGCAGATTCCCTACGCCCTGGCGCTTCTTCCAGACCCGTGAGGCCGTGTTCCCGAGCGAGGGGGTGCGGCGCATAATCCAGACGGGGCTCAGGTTCGAGCGCCTGGAGCAGAGTCCGGTGCACCTCGAGGTCGTGGCCACCTCGCTGACCGACGGGCGGCCGCACTGGTTCTCGAGCGGGCCCGCCGAGCCGGCGATCCTGGCGTCGGCCGCTCTCCCCGCGCTGCTGCCTCCGGTCGTCATCGACGACGAGACGTTCATCGACGGCGGCGTGGTGGACAACGTGCCGATCGCGCGCGCCATCGAGCAGGGGGCGCAACGCGTCTTCGTGCTCCTGTGCGGACCGCTGCACTACAAGCCGCAGAAGTACCGCCGGCCGATCGAGGGCGTGCTCGCCGCGTTCTTCATCGCCGTCAACGCCAAGTTCGCCGACCAACTCGAGACCCTGCCCGACGGCGTCGAGGTGATCGTCTTCACCGTCGACACCCAGGCCCTGTCCGGCTACGACGACTTCTCCGGCACCGAGTCGCTCATCGCCGCGGGGCGGGCGAACGCCGAGGCCGTGCTCGACTTCTGGCGCCACGGCGGTGTGGGAGAAACGGTTCTGCGGACCGAGCCCTCGCCGGTCCTGCTGTCGGACGAGGACACGTTCGATCGCTCGGTGCTGTAGCGCTCAGTCCGGATCTTCGTCCGACCGGGCGACGTGCCAGCCGGCCGAGGACACCTTGCGCGGCTCGTAGAAGACGCAGCCCTCGGGGCAGGCGAACGGCAGCTGCTCGTTCGCATCCACCCGGCAACGTTCGAGTTTGTCCCCACGGGCCGTGGTCTGCATGACGTAGTGCCGGCAGTCCGTGTTCACGGCCATGGACCATTGTGGCCCACCCGACACGGGCTCGGCGCGCGGGTTCGGGGGTCCGGATCGCCGGACCGGTCGGCTAGCGTCGCCGCGGTGGAACCGCCCGTGTCGGCCCGGCAGCTGCTCCGCTGGAGCGAGGCACTCGCCGCCATCGCCCGCACCGGTCTCGGATTCACCGAGAGCCTGTACGAGCGGGAGCGCTTCGAGGAGGTGCTGCGGGTGGCCGCCGACATCCGGGTGGCGGCCAGTCTCGGCAACGAGGGCGCCGAGGACGCCGGGCACCTGGTCGAGGAGTGGCTCCGCAGTGTGGGGCAGGGGGTGCCCGGTTACGTCACCCCGAAGATCGCCGTGGGCGCCGCCGTGGGCAACGAGAAGGGTGAGCTCCTCCTCGTGAAGCGGGCCGACTCCGGGGTCTGGCTCTATCCGACCGGTTGGGCGGACGTCGGCTACTCGGCCGCCGAAGTGGTCGTCAAGGAAGTCCTCGAGGAGACCGGCATCGAGGCGGAGCCGCTCCGGCTCATCGCCGTGCTCGACGGGCTCCGCCTCGGCTTCACCCGGGTGCCGCTCTACTCGCTCGTGTTCCACTGCCGCGCCGTGGGCGGTGAGCTGCGTGCCCATCCCCTCGAGACCGCCGACGTCGGCTGGTTCCCGCTCGACGACCTGCCCCAGCCGCTGGCGGGCGCCGAACGCTGGGGTCCGCACGTCTTCGCGGCGTTGCGGGGCGAACACGTCGACGTGCTCTTCGACCGCCCACGCAGTCCCATGTGGCGCGGCGAAGCCGACGCGCAGCACTGACGCGACGTCCATGGCACGGGGCCGCCGGAGCCCGCTGGCCGAGGTGGCCGGCCTCTTCCTGAAGCTGGGCGCCATCGCCTTCGGCGGTCCCGCCGTGCACGTGGCCATGATGCGCGACGAGGCCGTCGTACGCCGGGGCTGGATGGACGACCAG
>DASRBM010000346.1:0-8026 GCA_035653635.1 Acidimicrobiales bacterium
GGTAACCAAGATCGACATCGGTTGCTCCGGCCCGGAGTGCGCCGACGGTGGCCATCTCCTTCGGGACGTGGCGGAAGGCGTCGAAGGAGAAGAGTCGCAACGCGTTCTCGTGGGTGATCATCGCCACCTCGTCGTCCGGCACGCCCTCGAGGGAGTGGTGCAGCGTCTCCGGCGACAGCGGCCAGGTCGAGTCGGAGTGCGGATAGTCGCACTCCCACGTGATGCGGCTCACGTCGAGCTTGTCGCGCGAAGCGATCCCGAAGGCGTCGTCGATGAAACACGTCACGACACGTTCCAGGAACACCTCGCTCGGCAGCTTGTCGCCGAAGTCCTGGTGCGTCCAGGCACGGTGGTTCTTGTAGACGGCGTCGATCCGCTCGAGGAAGTAGGGGATCCAGCCGATGCCCCCCTCGCTCAGGGCGATGGTGAGGTCGGGGAACTTCCGCAGCATCGGCGACCACACGAGATCGGCTGCCGCCTGGACGATGTTGATCGGCTGCAACGTGATGAGCGTGTCGACCGGCGCCTCGATCGAGGTCACCACCACCTGTGACGAGGAGCCGATGTGCAGGCACACGACGGTGTGCTCGTCGCTGCACGCCTTCCAGAAGGGGTCCCAGTGCTCGTTGTGGATCGACGGGTATCCCAGCTTCTCCGGATTCTCCGAGAAGGTCACCGCCCGGCAGCCCTTCGCCGCCATGCGGCGGACCTCGTCGGCCATGAGGACGGGGTCCCAGATGGGCGGCAGCGCCAAGGGGATCATGCGGCCCGGATAGGTGCCGCACCACTCGTCGACGTGCCAGTCGTTGTAGGCCCGGAGTACGGCGAGGGCCAGGTCCTTATCGGTGGCGCGGGCGAAGTACTGGCCGCAGAACTGCGGATAGGACGGGAAGTTCATCGACGCCAGCACGCCGTTCGCGTCCATGTCCCGAATGCGCTCGTGGATGTCGAAGCATCCCGGGCGCATCTCGGCGAAGCGGGTCGGTTCGACGCCGTATTCGTCGGGGGGCCGGCCGGCCACGGCGTTGAGGCCGACGTTCGTCGCCTCCTGTCCTTCGAAGACCCAGGCGTCGGTGCCGTCGGGCTTGGTGACGACCTTCGGCGCCAGGTCGCGATACCGGGCCGGGATGTGACCCTTGAACATGTCGGGGGGCTCCACGACGTGGTCGTCGACGGAGACGAGGATCAGGTCGTCCATGCGCATGCGACGCTCCTCAGCGGGTCTGGGAACGGACGAGAAGGCGCCCGGTCTCCACGAGATAGCGGTCCGGTGAGCCCAGGAAGGCGCTCCAGCTGAGCAGCCGCTTCAGGTACAGCTGCGCGTCGTGCTCCCAGGTGTAGCCGATGCCCCCGAAGACCTGGATGGCCATGTCGCCCACGTGGGCGAGATGACCGGCGAAGGCCTTCAGTTCCGTGGCGGCCAGGTGCCGGGTGGCAGCGTCGGCGTGGTCGGCGGCCCACAGGGCGTGCAGTACGCCGCCCCGGGCGAGCTCCACCGTCTCGAGCATGTCGACGCACAGGTGCTGCACGGCCTGGAAAGCGCCGATGGGCTGGCCGAACTGCACCCGCGCCTTTGCATAGGCGACGGCCAGCTCCAGCACCGCCTGGGCGGCGCCGAGCGCGTCGGCGCCGCGCGCCACGAGGACGTCGTCGAAGAGAGCCTCGACGGCCGCGGCCGACAGCGACCCGAGCCGCTCGGCAGGTGCGCCCACGAGCGTGACCCGGGCCTGCTTGCGGCTGCCGTCGACCCGGCGCAACGGGGTGACGGTGACGCCCGGCGCCGAGGTCTCGACGGCGAACAGCGCCGCGCACGCAGCCTCGGCGACCGGCAGCAGCAGCACCTGGGCGGCAGCCGCGTCGGGGACCTCGGCGATCGTCCCTTCCAACGTGGCCTCGTCCCCGCCTGCCACCGACAGGTCGGTGACCGGAAGGGCGACGGTGGCCACCACCGAACCGTCGGCGATCCCGGCCAGGAGCTTCGCCACGTCGCCCCCCTCCACGGCTCTGAGAGCACGAGGCGCCGCCACCGCCGACGACGACCACGGGCCGGGATCGAGGGCCCGACCGAGCTCCTCGAGCACCACGCCCGCCTCGACCATGCCCATCCCCGCGCCCCCGTGTCGTTCGGGGACGAGGAGACCGGTGGCGCCGAGGGCGGCAAGGCCGTGCCACACCCCGTCGGTGGTCCCAACCGGGTCGTCGAGAAGGGCACGGACGTGCCCGGCGACCGGCGCCCGCTCGGTCAGGAATCGGCGCACTGCGTCACGTAGCGCCAGCTGCTCGTCGCTGAGTTCGAGGTTCATGGCCGCGGCAATCCGAGGACGCGCTGGGCGGTAATGTTCTTGTTCACCTGAGTCGTCCCGCCCGCGATGGTGAGGCTCCGGGCCGACAGGCGCAGCTCGGCCCATCGCCCGTCGTCGGCGTCGAGCCCGAAGGTGTCGAAGGCGAAGGCGGCCACATCCTGTCCGAGCTCCCCCCACACCGTCTTGGCCAGGCTTGCCGAGGCGAACGGGTCGCCGCCGTGCAGGTCGGCCGAGACCGACCGCTTGCACAGCACCTCGAGCAGGTCCGCCCGCACGGCCAGCTCACCGAGGCGCTGCAAGGCGACGGGATCCTCGACCCCTCCCCCGCCGGCGACGAGTTCCGCCACGAGTTCGCGCAGCCGGACCTGCTGCTCGACGTAGAGCCGCGCCGCGTTGGCCCGTTCGTGGCTGAGGGTGGTGGTCGCCACCCCCCAGCCACCGTTGAGCGGGCCGAGCAGGGCCGTGGCCGGGACACGGACGTCGTCGAAGAACACCTCGGCGAAGTGGGTCTCCCCGTTCAAGGTCGGAAGCGGGCGCGCTTCGATACCGGGCAGGCGCATGTCGACGACGAGACAGGAGATGCCTTTGTGCTTGGGGGCGCCGGGGTCGGTGCGCACGAAGAGCTGGCAGTAGTCGGCCCGGTGCCCGAGCGACGTCCACGTCTTCTGGCCCGAGATCACGAACTCGTCCCCGTCGGCCGTTGCCCGTGTGCGCAGCGACGCCAGGTCCGAACCGGCCTCGGGCTCCGACATGCCCTGGCACCACACGTCGTCCGCCCGCATCATGCGCGGCAGGAGCGTCCGCTTCTGCTCCTCGGTGCCGTAGCGCATGATGGCGGGGGCGATGTTGTTGAGCCCGATGACGTTCACGGGCAGCGGCGACCGGGCCCGAACCGTCTCCTCCACGTAGACGAGCTGCTCGAGGACGGTCGCCCCGCGGCCCCCGTACTCCTCGGGCCAGGAGATGGCCACCCACCGGGCGTCGGCCATGCGGCGGTTCCACTGGCGCACGACCTCGAAGCCTTCGTCGTCGGCGATGCGCCGGTGCGCAGCCACCACGTCACCGGTCAGGTTGGTGGCCAGCCAATCCCGGAGCTCCGAACGGAACCGTTCGGTCTCAGGAGGTAGCGAGAAGTCGACCATGGAGAGACGTTCTTAGTCGAAGAGCACGGGGATGGCCGTCGGGGACCGGAAGACCTGGCCGCGGATGTGGGGGTCGTCACCCTCGGGGTCGAGGCGCAGTCCGGGTAGGCGGTCGAAGAGGAGGTTGAGCGCGACCCGCATCTCCATGCGGGCCAGGTGCATGCCGAGGCACAGGTGGGGACCGTTCCCGAAGGAGATGTGTGGCTTCGGTTCGTCGCGTCCGACGTCGAAGGCGTCGGGTTCGGGGAACCGGTCCTCCTCGCGGTTGGCGGCCGCCAACATGAGCATGACGGTGGAGCCGGCCGGGACGGGGACGCCGTCGATCTGGGTGTCCTTCGTGGCCAGCCGGGTGATGTTGAGCAGCGGCGTCTCGTAGCGAAGCGATTCCTCGATCGCCCTCGGCACCAGGCTCCGGTCGTCGCGCACGGCGCGGAGCTGGTCCGGGTCGGAGAGCAGCGTGAGCAGCAAATTGCCCGTCGAGCGGTACGTGGTCTCGACACCGGCGGGCAGCAACAGGCGGACGAAGGAGAAGATCTCCTCGTCGCTCAGGCGCTCGCCGCCCACCTCGGCGTGGGCCAGATCGGAGATCAGGTCATCGCGGGGCTGGCGCCGCCGGTCGCGCAGGATCTCGGCCACGTACTCCTTCACCTGCTGCGAGGCGGCGACGGCCTCGTCCTGCTTGCTCAGGAAGCTCAGGATGGCGATCGACCAGCGCTGGAACTGCCGGTAGTCCTGGCGCGGCAGGCCGAGGATGCCGGCGATGATCTGCGTCGGGTACGGGAACGTGAACTCGCGCACGAGCTCGGCCCGGCCCCTTACGGCGAACTTGTCGATGAGCTCGTTCGCCACCTGCTCAGCCAGCTCGCTCTCCCACCGGGCCATCACCTTCGGCCGGAACGCGGTCGAGACGAGCGCCCGGTAGCGGCGGTGCCGGGCGCCGTCCATGCCGAGCATGATGTGCTCGCCCATGACCGGACCCATGATCAGGTCGATGATGTGGCCGGAGCAGAACGTCTCCGAGTCGCGCAGCACGCGGGCGATGTCGTCGTAGCGGTAGACGAAGAACACGGGCGCCGACTCCTCGTGAGGCATGAGCGAGGAATCGAGCCGCTGGATCGGCTGCTCGCGGCGCGTCCGGGCGAGTTCCGGATACGGGTCGCGCATGTCGCCGGCCACGGCGTCGTCGAAGAGGCCGAACTCGTCGGTATCCCCGTCCCCGGCGTGGCGGTCGACGGCGACACCCGGTGATTCCTCGATGTCCACGTCCCCTCCCGGGAGCTGCGCCGGCCGCTACCGGCCGGTGACCAAACATTCGTTCCTACGGTAGACGGCGGTGCCGGGCCGCGGCCAATCGGCGCGGCCCTCAGGGATTGAGGTTGCGAGTGGGCCGCACCACCATCTCGTTGATGCAGAAGCCGACGGGCCGGCTCATCATGAAAACGATGGCGTCGGCGAGGTCGTCGGCGGAACCGGGCCCGGCGTCACCGGCGAAGATCGGCGCCTCCGGAGGCGGGATGTCACCGTCGAAGGTCACCCCCTCCATCGTGAGCCCCTCGGTGTCGAACATGCCGGGCATGACGCAGCTCACGTTGACGCCGGCCGGGGCGAGCTCGAGCCGCAACGCGTCGAAGGCGGCCCGAAGGCCGCGCTTGGTCGCTGCATAGATACCGACACCGGCCATCGGGGTGAGGGCACCGGCGGACCCGACGACGACGACGTCGCGTCGGCCGTCTTCGGCGAAGTGGTCCACGACGTAGCGGATGGTGGCGAGCGGACCAAGCAGGTTGAGGTTGACGATCTCCTGCCAGCGTTCGGGCGTGCCCGTGGCGATCGTGCCGACCATGGACCGGCCGGCGACCGTCACCACCCCGTCGAGACCGCCCAGGGTGCGGGCCGCCTCGTCGACGGCGCCCTGCAATGCGCCGAGGTCGGTGACGTCGCACGCGACGGGCACGGCCCGCTCCCCAAGGACACGGCGCAGCTCCTGCAGCCGCTCCTTGCGGCGGGCCAGCATGGCGACGGATCCGCCGCAGGCCACGATCGACCGGCAGGTGGCGGCCCCGATGCCGCTCGACGCACCGGTAACGAGGACCCGTCGTCCGGTGAGGTCGACGCCGAGGCTCATCGCCCGCTCCTTCTCTGGATGTGGTGGTGCACTACGTCGCGGGCGGGCTGCAGCGGCCGCCGCCCGCCTGGTCGACTGGGGGACGCCCCGACTGGCCCGTCTCCCACCCGTCCCAGATGCCGGCCGAATACGGTCCCGGTTGGCCGGCCCTGGCGTAGAGGCCCTGGGGGTCGTACACCTTCGCCTCCGGATACGGGAACGGGCAGGCCACCGCCGTGGCCGCACCGCTCCCGCGGATGACGGCGAAGCCGCCGCCGTAGAGGAAGAGATAGGCGCCGTTCATGAGGACGAACATGACGGCGAACGTGCCGAGGGCGGGGCGGCCCCGGAACGCCCGAATGCGGATCTTCTGGGCCAGCTTCTCAGCCACGGTGCGGCCGGTGTCGTCACGGTAGAGGAGGACTCCTGCCGGGATCATGACCGTCGTCACGAGGGACGACTCCCACAACAGCGGGAACTGGTAGGTGTGACCGGTGAACACCGACCCCCACGGGATGACCTGGGAGTAGATGTACATGCCCGTGCGCACGAGCAGGATCTCCTGGATTGCGTCGTAGACGAAGCCGACGACGTAGATGAGCACGGCGAGCGTCACGAGCGGGTGGCGCCACACGAAGGAGTCGACCCGACGCCGCCGCTGCAGGCGCCGGAGTATGGCGACGGCCGGGAAGAACGGCGCCAGGTAGAACATCACGTAGCCGATGACGACGAACGGCTCCACCGTGGGCGACAGCGACACGAGTGGCCAGGTCTCGGGCCAGTGCCACAGCTGCGGGTTGTACACGGCGTAAGGCGCCCAGTTCATGATCGGGTCCTGCCACACGATGGCCGTGCAGCAGACGGCCATGAGCAATACCGGATGCTTCGGATGCCGCCGCCACATGACGACGAAGGTCGCCGCAATGAGCACCATGGCGACGATCGTCCCGGCCTGTTCGGCCGCCAGCCAGTGGGTCCAACCGAACAGCGGGGCGACCGGACGCGGGGCTCCACGCACGGCGGGATTGGCGATCCGTGCCGCCGCGACGCCGTGACGCGCGTTGTGGGCGACGAAGACGAACCCGAGCACCACCGCGCTCGCCAGGAGCGTCCACCCGACGGCGCGGCGTTCGCCCATCGAGCGGTTCGCCGGCGCCGGCCGCGGCGGGGACACGGGCTCGGCAGTGGTGAGCTGCATGGACACGCTCACACCTCTCCGAAACGGCCGACGAGGCGCGCCTTGCCGAATTCCGGTTCGAGCTGCCGGGCGACCAGGTAGCCCGCACCCACCCAGCCGCGGCGCATCCAGTTGCCGAAAGACAGGCGCGTGCCCGGCGCACCCGATGCCGCGGGCAACATCTTCACCCGTTCGAGTGCCTCCTTCAACCCGCGCGGCGTGAGCGGGTGGGCGCTGGCGAACGCGTGCAACAGCACAGTGGCCAGGTCGCGGTTGACCACCGGCACGCAGTACTCCGGTCGCCGCCCGTAGGCCGTCTGGTACTCGTCAAGGAACGCCTGCCCGACGGGATTGGTCTCGTCGTACTGATCGAGACCCGTCCATCCCAGGATGGCGTCCCACATGACCTGGTGGATCCAGGCGTTCTGGAAGGCTGTGCCCAGATAGCGCGGCGGGTCCCATCCGAGCTCGGCGAGCACGCGGTTGACGTTCAGCAGGCCGAAGCCGAAGCCGCAGTGCACGAAGGCCGAGACCTTCGCCTGCTGCAGGGCGCGGACCTGCTCGGTGATGTCCTGTGCCGTCTGCGGAATGCGCTCCTCCACCGCGATGCGGATGCCCCGGGCGGCCGCCGCCTGGCGGAAGGAACGAACGTAGGACTCGCCCACGAGCGACGCCTCGACGAGGACGCCCACTTCGAAGTGGCCGGCCTTCGCCAGCAGATCGGCCCAGAAGATCGGTTCGTCGGACATCGACCCCATCGACAAGGAGAAGGTCCACTCGCCGAGCCACTCCTCCGACCCCGTCACGCTGATGGCGGGAACGCGGAACCGATCCTCGATCGCCTCGCGCGTGGGCACGCAGTTGTCCGTGATGGCGGGACCGAACACCGCCAGGCACCCCTCGTCGACGAGTTCGCCGTAGGCGTCGACGACGGCCTTGATGGTGCCCTTCGGCAGACCTTCGACCTCACGGAACACGATCTCCACGGGACGGTCGATGACCCCTTGCTCGAGGCCCTTTCGGAACACGAGCTCGAAAGGCTGGATCAAGTCGCGGCGCGACTCTTCGGGGTAGCCGTCGGGGAGCTTGAAATCGAAGAGATAACCGAGCTTGATCGGCTCGGCGGTGCTCTCGTAGGTCACGGCCCTCCCCCTCCGCCGGGGGCGGGGCTCGACGCCGCGCCGCCCGCTGTAACCTGATATTTGTTCCGCACGCTAACCACGCCCACGGAGCCCGTCAATCGCTCTCGCTGCCGGCGAGATAGGCCTCGATCATCTCGTGGAGGCCGGCGGTGACGAGC
>DASRBM010000347.1:0-2390 GCA_035653635.1 Acidimicrobiales bacterium
GATGCGGGCGCCCGGAGCCCTGCCCCGGAGGGCGCCGATCATGCTCTCACCCATCTCGCCGGCCCCGACGACCACGATGTTGCGGCCGGCGAGGGTGCCGAGGCACGCCTCGGCCAGCTCGACGGCCACGTGCGACAGCGAGGTGGTGCCCCGGGCGATGGCGGTCGCACTGCGCACCCGCCGTCCCACCTGCACCGCTCGCCGGAAGAGCCCAGACAACACGGGTCCGGCAGCCCGTTCGGCCTCGGCGACCTCCACGGCCCGGCGGACTTGCCCGAGCACCTCGGTCTCCCCGATGACGGCCGAGCGCAGACCGGACGCCACCTCGAAGAGATGGGTGGCGACGGCGTCGTCGAAGAGGACCCGGACCGAGCTCATGAGCTCGTCCACCGAGCAGCCGGCCCGGTCGGCCAGGTATTCGTGCAGCCGCTCCACGCCCTCGTGGAAGCGGTCCACCACGGCGTAGAGCTCGGTGCGCAGGCAGGTGGAGACGACGACCAACTCGGAGGCCGGGACGCGGGAGCGGAGCTCCTCGAGCGCTTTCGGCAGCATCTCCTCGGCGACGGCCACCCGCTCGAGCAGATCGAGGCTGGTGTTGTGCTGGTCGAGCCCGACGACGATCACCGACATCGTCTACAAGGATGCAGGAACACTCCCCGCTTTGCCACACGGATGCGCATTTGTCGTGAGCATCCACCGCGGCTCGTAGCGCAGCGCAGGTGTCCGTGGTCGAGTGACCGCGGATTGTGTTGGAGGGTTCGGGTCAGCCCGGGTCGACGACGCTGAGGCCGACCGGGTGGGGCAGGGGCGACGCTGCCGCCGCCTGGTCCCGGTGCGACAGGTAGAAGCTCAGGACCTGCAGCTCGATGGACAGGTCCACGTAGCGGAGAAGCACCTGGGGCGGCACGGTCAGCACCCGGGGGGCGAAGTTGAGCAGCGAGTGCACCCCGGCCCCCACCATGCGGTCGGCCACCTGCTGGGCGTCCGCCGCCGGGGTGGCGATGACACCGATGGTCGGAGGGTCGGCGGCCACCACTTCCTCGAAGCGGTCGAGGTGGTGCACCTCGATGCCCCGGATGCGGGTGCCGACGAGTCCGGGGTCGATGTCGAACAGGGCGGCCACCCGGAACCCCCGGGAGCTGAAGCCCTGCGAGTTGGCGAGGGCCCGGCCGAGGCTGCCGACCCCGACGATGGCCACCGGCCAGTCGGCGTCGAGCCCCAGCTCCTTGTCGATGTGGGCGAGGAGGAATTCGGCGTCGTAGCCGGAACCCCGGGTGCCGAAGGAACCGAGGAACGAAAGGTCCTTGCGCACCTTGGAGGCGTTGACGCGGGCCATGTCGGCGAGCTGCTCCGACGACACGGTCGTGGTGCCGGCCCGCACCAGCTCGAGCAGGATGCGCTGGTACACCGGGAGCCGGGCCACGGTGGCCTCGGGGATGCGACGTGCAGAGGGGCCCACGGCGGCGGATCGTACCGACGGCGAGGCTCGTCGCACCAAGCGGGGGTCAGTCGCGCTCGCGCAGGACCCGCCGCAGGGCCTTGCCGGCGAGCCCGCGCGGCAGCTCGTCGACGAAGCGAATGCTGGTCGGGCACTTGTAGCGCGCCAGGGAAGCCGAGCACGCCCCACGGATGTCGTCCTCGGTGACCTGTGCCCCGCGTGCGCGGACCGCCACCACCTCCACGGCCTCGCCGGTGACGGGATCGGGCCGGCCGACGACGACGACCTCGGCCACGCCGGGCACCCCCGCGACCACCTTCTCCACCTCGGCCGGATACACGTTGAAGCCGGAGACGATGACGAGGTCCTTGCGGCGGTCGACGATGTAGAGGTCGCCCTCTTCGCCCACCACACCGACATCGCCCGTGTGCAGCCAACCGGCGGCGTCGAGCACCTCGGCGGTGGCGTCGGGATCGTGCCAGTAGCCGCTGAAGACGTTCGGGCCGCGCACCCAGATCTCGCCGGGGTCTCCCTGCAGCACGTCGGTGCCGGTCTCGTCGACCAGGCGCAGCTCCACCCCGGGCAGCGGCCGGCCGACCGATCCCGGGCGGTTCCGACCCGTACCGAGCGAGGTGGCCACGGCCGGAGCGGCCTCGGTCAGTCCGTAACCCTGCCACAGCGGGATGCCGTAGCGGGCTTCGAAGCGGCTGGCCACCTCGGCGGGAAGTGCGGCGGCGCCGGAGATGGCATGACGGATCCCGCGCAGCGCGTCGGTGTCGCCGGCCTCGGCCCACGCCGCGTACATCGTGGGCGCCCCGAGCAGGGTCGTGACCCCGAGCTCGCGCACGAGGTGCAGCGACGCCCGGGCGTCGAAGCGCTCCTCGAGCACGAGGGCGGCGCCGGTGGCGAGGCTCAGACCGAGCGCCACGTTGAGGCCGAAGACGTGGAACAG
>DASRBM010000348.1:0-6835 GCA_035653635.1 Acidimicrobiales bacterium
TCGCGCTGGCGCTCGGTCAGGGTGGTGGCGAAGAGCACGTGACCGTTGAAGACGTGGTACGCCCGCGCCAGCGCCGTGTGGTGCGCCAGGGTGCCGAGGATGTTGAGGCCCTTCGGACGACCCTCGCGCCGGGGCGGTGGCTCGTGCCGGACCTCGGCCGGGCGGAGGGCGGCGAGCACGTCGCGCATCTGCGGTGGCCACTGCGACGGGGGCACGGGTTCCACACGGGCCATGTCAGGTGTTCCGCCCGCCGTTCACGCCGACGATCTGGCCGGTGATGTAACCCGCCTCCTCACGCACGAGGAATGCGCAGGTGGCGGCGATGTCCTCGGGTCGACCGGCGCGACGCACCGGTGTGCGCTCGGCGTGCTCCTCCACCGTGCCCCCGAGCAGCCCCTTCTGTTCCGCCGCGCGCAGCATGGGGGTGTCGATGAACCCGGGTGGGATGGCGTTGACGGTGACGCCCTTCGGCCCGAACTCGAGCGCGAGCGACTTGGTGAGCCCGTTCACGCCGGACTTGGCCGACACGTAGTGGGCCATGAAGGGCTGGCCGCCGTGCGTGCTCGACGACGAGATGTTGACGATCCGTCCCCACCCGGCCTCGACCATGTCGGGGAGCACCAGTTGGCACATGTTGAAGGTCCCCGTCAGGTTGACCGAGATGATGCGGTCCCAGGTGTCGGTCGAGATCTTGAGGAAGGGATCGAACCCGTCGAGCCCGGCGGAATTGACGAGCACGGTCACCGGCCCGAATTGCTCGCGCACCTCCCCGAGCCCGGACTCGATGCCGCGTCGGTCGGTGACATCGACCGCACACCCGATCGCCTCGGCGCCGGTGGCGGCGATTCTGCCTGCCGCCGCGACGGCGGCTTCGCCGTCGCGGTCGAAGAGGGCGACCGCGTGGCCGTCTGCCGCAAGTCGCTCCGCCACCGCCAGGCCGATGCCAGACGCCCCACCGGTGACGACGGCCGTTCTCCGTGTGGTGGGCACCCCGTTCTCCTCTCGGTCTTTCGACCCTCAGCGCCCGCCGGCCGCGCCGGCCCGCAGCTGCTCGCGCAGCCGGAATTTCTGGACCTTCCCCGACGCCGTGCGGGGGAAGTCGGTCACGGCGTAGAGCGATTCGGGCCACTTCTGACGCGCCAGTCCGGCCGCGGCCAGATGGTGCTGCACCTGGGTCAACGTCGGCAGCGTCGTCCCCGGACGGACCCGGATCATGGCCGCCGCCCGTTCCCCGAGCCGGGGATCCGGTTCAGCGACCACGGCGACCTCGGCCACCGCCTCCATCGTCAGCAGGAGCTCCTCGATCTCCTGGGCGCTCACGTTCTCACCGCCGCGGATGATGACATCGGAGATCCGGTCGGTGATGGTGAGGTAGCCGTCCTCGTCCACCACGCCGACGTCGCCGGTGCGGTACCAGCCCTCGGCGTCGAACGCCTTGGCGGTGAGGGCGGGATCGGTGTAGCCCATGCACAGATCCGGCCCCCGGCTCAGGATCTCGCCGTCGTCGGTCAGGCGCATCTCCACCCCGGGAAGGACGTGCCCGTCGGTGGTGAGGCGCTTCACCTCGGGATCGTCGAGCAGACAGCCGGTGATCGACGGGTGCTCGGTGCTCCCGTACGAGCGGAAGCAGGTGATGCCGAGGGCGGTCGCCCGCTGGGTCACCGCCACCGGCACCGGGGAGCCGCCGAGGCCGGCGAAGGGCATGAGGGCCAGGTGCTCGGGCCCGAAATCGGGGTGGTCGAGCAGGCTCAGTAGGAAGTAGGTGGAGCCGCCCGACACGCCCAGGCCCTCACTCGTCATGAGGCGCAGCACGTCGCCCGGATTCCATTCGTCGACCAGGTGGACCGGCCGCTCGCGCAGCAGCGGGACCAGAAACGCGTTCACCATGCCGATGAAGTGCCCGACGGGCGCGCCGGTGATCTGGGGCGGGCCGCCGCCGGGGAACATGTGGTCGAGCTGGCGACCTTCGAAGCCGATGGTGCGATGCGAGTGGACGACACCCTTCGGGTCACGGGTGGTGCCCGAGGTGAAGCCGATGAGCGCCGGTGCGTCGGGGTCCACTCGTAACGGTCCCTCGAGCGGTTCGTGGTCGAGGAGCGAGGCGAAGGGGACGGCGCCCGACGGCAGCGAGCGGGCAGGACTGTCGCCCACCACCAGCCACAGGGCGTCGGAGCTGGCCAGGAGCTCGCTGTAGGTGGCGAGATAGTCGTTGTGCCCGAAGCGCTCGGCGGTCACCACGACGTCGGGCTCGGTGACCCGCAGGATGTAGCCGACCTCTTTCGGTCCGTAGAAGTGCACGACGGGGACGACCACGGCGCCGAGATAGGCGGCCGCCCAGAAGGTGACACCGGCCTCGGCCCAGTTCGGGAGCTGGAACACGACCACGTCGCCCGGCCCGACCCCGCGGGCGCGCAGCGAACCGGCCACCGCCCGGGCGGCCCCGTCGATGTCGGCGAAGGTGCCGTCCCACGGACGGACCTTTGAGCGGACGTGGAAGTCGACCCCGGCCATGCCTTCGAGGCCGGCGGCCACCATGTCGCCCAGGGAGCGGTCCGTCCACCACCCCTCGTCGCGATAGCGCCGGGCGAGATCTGCCGGCACCGTGCGCAGGCCCCACCGGTCGGTGGCCGTGCCGCCGTCGCGCCCCAACGATCCCCTCCCTTTTCGGCCTCCGCAGGGCACTATGTCATGCTCCAGGGGCTCCGTGCGAGCCTCATTGGCAAATAGTGAGAATGGCATTATCGTGGGGGTCATGGGCCGCCCGGAGCCGATCCTGAGCCCCCCGCGCCCCCGGCGGGACCACGGCTTCCACCCGATCCGGGTCGCCGAGGTGGTGCAGGAGACGGCCGACGCCGTGTCCCTCGTGCTCGAGGTGCCCACAGAGCTGGCCGATGTCTTCGCCTACGAGCCCGGGCAGTTCTGCAACCTCCGGGTGGCGGTGGACGGCGAGCCGCAGATGCGCTGCTACTCCATGTCCTCGGCGCCGGTGATGGACGAGGCCATGCAGGTGACGGTGAAACGGGTGCCGGGCGGGATCGTCTCCAATTGGATCGTCGACCGCGTGCGGGACGGCGACACCGTCGAGCTGTCGCCTCCGACCGGCTTCTTCCAGCTCACCGACACGGCCGGCCCCTTCGTCGCCTTCGCGGCGGGAAGCGGCATCACGCCGGTGCTGTCGCTCGTGAAGACGGCCCTCGTCACCACGTCCCGGGTGGTACGGCTGCACTATGCCAACCGTGACGCCCAGAGCGTGATCTTCGACACCACGCTCAGCGAGCTGGAGACCCGCTACCCCGACCGGTTGACCGTCGTGCGCACCTTCGATGTGGAGCACGGCCTGCTCACCGCAGATGCCGTCACCGCTTTCGCCGACGAGTCTGCCCGTGACGGCGAGTTCTACCTGTGCGGTCCCGGCCCGTACATGGAGGTCGTGGAGCAGGGGCTCGGCATCCTTCGCGTCGAAGCCGAGCGCATCCGCATCGAGCGCTTCGCCCAGACCGATCTCCGCATGGGGGCCCCGCCGGCAGCGCCCGAGCCGGCCCAGGCCACCCGTGTCACCATCGAGCTCGACGGACGGACCGACGTCACCGACCACCGGGCCGGGACCACGATCCTGCAGACGGCCCGGCAGATGGGGATGGCGCCCCCGTTCTCCTGTGAGTCGGGCAGCTGCGCCACCTGCATGGCGCGGATCGTCGAGGGATCGGTGTCGATGTTCGTGAACAACGCCCTCACCCCCGAAGAGGTGGAAGAGGGCTGGATCCTCACCTGCCAGTCGGTGCCGACATCGGCCGCCGTCCGGGTGGTCTACGGGTTCGAGGAAGATTGAGCGGCATGGGACGACTCCCGGTCGAGGACGTGATCGAGATCGAGCAGCTGCTGGCCCGCTATGCGCTCGGCATGACGAAGGACGACATCGACGCGGTCATGGCCGTGTTCACCCCCGACGGCAGCTACAGCGCGTTCGGCGACACCTACGCCTTGCCCGACTTCCCCGCTCTCGTGGCCGCTGCACCCAAAGGGCTCTTCCTCGTGGGACCCCCCGCCCTGGAGCTCGACGGTGACAGCGGGGCGGGACAGCAGCCGTTGTGCTTCGTAGAGCACCGGACCCACGACATGCGCATCGGTTGGTACAGCGACACCTACCGCCGCACGGCCGACGGCTGGCGGCTCCACACCCGGGCCATGACCTTCATCCGGAAGAGCGGCGTGCGCGACAGCGGCCGCCCGCACGACCCGGCCAGACCTCTTCCGTCGGGCCCGCAGCCGCCGGGCTGAGGATGGAGCTCGTCGCCTTCCGGGCCGCGCTCGACCGCTGGCTCGACGACGAGGCCGACGCCCTCGCCCCCGCGGCCGGCGCCGGCACGCTCGACGAGCACATGGCCCAGCTGACGAAGGTGAAGCGCCTCGCCTTCGACGCCGGATTCATGCGCTACGGCTGGCCGGAGCGCGTCGGCGGCCTCGGCGGGTCGCCCCTGCTGCGGGCGTATCTGGGCGAGGCGCTCACCTCGCGTTTCCTCGTCGAGCCCGGCATCTACTCGATGACGGAGACGCTGGCGCCCACCATGATCGACTACGCCCCGGAGGAGCTGGCCGCGGAGATGATGCCGCGCCTGCTGCGTGGCGACGAGACGTGGTGCCAGGGATTCTCGGAACCCGGCACTGGCAGCAACCTCGCCGCGCTCGCCTGCCGGGCCCGGCGCGACGGCGACGGGTGGCGGGTGACCGGGCAGAAGGTGTGGACGAGCCTGGCCCAGTACGCCCAACGGTGCGTGCTTCTCACCCGGACGGGGACGCCCGAATCCGCCCACCGCGGCATCACGGCCTTGTTCGTGGACATGGACAGTCCGGGCATAGCGGTGCGCCCGATCGAGTCGATGCACGGCGTGGCGGAATTCTGCGAGGTCTTCTTCGACGACGTCGCCGTGCCCGTCGGGCGCACGCTCGGGCGCGAGGGCGAAGGCTGGGCGGTGGCGATGGACCTGCTCCCCTTCGAGCGGAGCACGGCGCTGTGGCACAAGGCTGCCTATCTGCAGCGCCGTCTCCAGGACCTGCTTCTCGCCGCTCCCGACTCGGCGCTCGATCCGGTGCAGGTCGGTGAGACGGTGCAGTTGCTCGCCGCCTTCCGGGCCCGTTCGCGCTCGACCCAGCACCGTCTGCACGCCGGCGAACGGCTCGGACCCGAGACGTCGGTCGACAAGGTGCTCGTGGCCGAGGCGGAGCAGGCCGTGTACGACCTGGCCGAGGCGGGCCTCGCTCCAGAGGTCGTGCTCGGCGGCGATCCTGACGCGGCGCGCTGGCGGAGCGAGTACCTCTTTTCGAGAGCGGCCACCATCTACGGCGGCACCGCTGAGATCCAGCGCAACATCATCGCGAGGCGGCTCCTCGGGCTCGGGGACGACCGCGCATGAGGGGACCCTGGTGATGGAGCGAGAAGAGCGCGAGCTCCTCGACCGTACGCTCGCCCGCGTCACCGCGGAGCACAGCGGCCCCGGGCTCGACGCCGCCCTCGACGCGCTCGGGTGGTCTGCCGCCCTGGCCACCGATCCGGCCACGGCCGTGGCGCTGCTCTTCGAGCACCAGGGTCGGGCCGGCGCCACGAGCGGCGCACTCGACGACGTGCTCGCCGACGCTCTCGGTGTGCCGACCGGCGCCCTCGTACTGCCCGACCTGGGGCAGTGGGATCCGCCCGGGCGGGCCGAAGCGGGCCGTGTCGACGTCGCCGGGCTGGCGACCTGTCGCCTGCAGGAACGAGATACGGCTCTCGTCCCCACGCGCGGACCCTCGGGCATGGAGGTGGTCGAGCTCAAGACGTCCGAGCTGCAGCTGCGAGGCGTCGACGGCATCGACCCCGGCCTCGGACTCACCGTCGTCACCGGCGGAGCCGTCCTCGGAGGTTCGACCGCCGTCGATGCCGACCGGTGGGCCATGTCCGTACGGCGGGGCCGGATGGCGACGGGCCATGAGCTCGTCGGCCTGTCCGCCGCCATGCTCGAGCTCGCCCGGTCGCATGCACTGGATCGCGAGCAGTTCGGTCGCCCGATCGCATCGTTCCAGGCGGTCCGCCACCGACTGGCCGACACGTTCGTTGCGGTCGAGTCGGCCCGGTCACTGCTGCTCGCCGGGTGGGAGGACGGCAGCGAGGTGACAGCGGCCATGGCGAAGGCCGTCGCCGGTCGCGTGGCTCGCACGGCGATGCGCCACTGCCAACAGGTCCTCGCCGGCATCGGCTTCACCACCGAGCACCCGCTGCACCGCTATGTCCGCCGGGCTCTGGTACTCGACGAGCTCTTCGGGTCGTCGCGGACCCTCACTGCGTCGTTGGGCCGCGACGTCCTTGCCGGCCGGCAGCTGCCGCCAGCCTTGCCGCTCTGACCGGCAGCGACGGCATTACTTCGATATCGTAGCAATTCGCCGGGCCGCACCACCCCGGCAGTTGCCGGCAGCCGCGAGCGTTCGGGAGGGTTCTTGCCATGACGTGGGACGCGACCTTCGACCTGGTGATCGTCGGGTCCGGTGGCGGCGGGATGGTCGGCGCGCTTGCGGCGGCAGAAGCAGGGGCGACGGTGCTCGTGCTCGAGAAGCAGGAACGGGTCGGCGGATCCACGGCCATGTCCGGTGGGGTCGTATGGATGCCCGACAACCCGGTGATGCGGGCCGCCGGCGAGGTGGACTCCTACGAGGACGCCATGACCCACTTCGAAGCCGTCGTCGGCGATGTGGGCCCCTGTTCCTCGACGACCCGGCGCCATGCGTTCCTCACCGCAGGCAACGAGATGATCGGGTTCCTCGAGCGTCTCGGAGTGCGTTTCTCCTACTGCCGCGGGTACAGCGA
>DASRBM010000349.1:0-3462 GCA_035653635.1 Acidimicrobiales bacterium
GTAGGCGACCGGCCGCCGTTCGACCGGCCCGTCGATCGCGGGCTCGTCGTCGAGCTCGACGTCGCCGCCGGGGACCAGGCCGGCGAGTGCCCGCAGCATGGTCGTCTTCCCGGCACCCGATGGTCCGAGCACCGCCACGCGTCCTGTCGGCGCGACGGCACCGACGGCCACGTCGAGATCGCCGACCCGGCAACGGACGGCGAGCTGCACCCGCGGCGCCGTCCGCGCGTCGCCGGTGCGCGGCACCGGGCGCGCCGGGACCTCCGGGTCGACCGGCGCGGCGCGCCGGGCCCGCCCGGCGAGGGCCAGGGCGGCACCGACCACGAGGGCGGCCACGACGATCGACACGGCCGCAGGCGCCATGGCAGCGTGCAGGCCGTAACCGGAGAAGCGCACATAGGTGAGCACCGGGAGCGAGTACGGGTGATAGGCGAGGATCACCGTGGCGCCGAATTCGCCGAATGCCCGGAGCCAGGTCAGGAGGAGGCCGGCGCCGATGGCCGGGGCCACGGCCGGCACCGCCACCGCGAGCAGACGGCGCCACGGCCGCAGGCCCATGGTGGCGGCCACGTCGAGCACGTCCTGGTCGATCTGGGCGAAGGCGGTGCGGGCGACCACCACGGCGAACGGCGCGGCGACGAACAGCTGGGCCAGGACCACCCCGGCGAGGCTGTCGGTGAGACGGCCGTCGAAGAGCCGGCCGAGCGCGGTCGCCGGCCCCGTCACCGACACGAGCACCACGCCGCTCACGAGCGGGGGAAGAGCCAGGGGGACGAGGACCGCACCCGACAGCAGGCGCGCCGCCACGGTGCGGCTGCGCGCCAGCCAGTACGCGAGCGGCACGCCCGACACGGCGGCGAGGACGGTCGTCACCGTGGCGGTCGCGGCGGACACGAACATGGCCGGCCACAGTCCGCCCTGACGCCAGGGGGCGGCGCCGTCGGCGGGTACCCGCGTCAGGAAGACGAGGAGCGGCAGCACCAGGTAGGCGGCGACGAGCGCTCCGAGCCACGGAAGCGAACCCGGACGCCGGGGACCGCTGCGGGGCTGCCGGCGCCTCACGGTCCGACGACAGCGCGTACCGGCGCCGGTGCGCCGGTGCCGTGGAGCACGCGATGCAGCACGGTGACGCCGCTGCGCCGCAGCTCGAGCTGTCCGGCGTGGCCGAGGAGGAAGCGCACGAAGGCCAGTGCGCCGGCTCTGTCGGTGGCGTGGGCGAGCACCGTCACCGTGTAGGTGGCCGACGGAGCGTCGGGGCCGACGGGCACGAACGGGACGTGCGCCACCACCGCCTCGTCGCGGTAGAGGAATGCGGCATCGAGCTGCCGCGTCTGCAGCCGCCCGAGAAGACTCTCCTCGGGGAACACCGACGCGCCGTCATGGGCGAGACCGGTCAGCGCCGGGTCGTGCGTCGTCGCCGCCGCCCGGTCGAGCGCCTCGACGGTGAGCGCGCCCTTGGGATCGAGTGCCGGGTCGGTGCGGCCCACGCGCACGCCCGGCGTGGTCACCGCCGCCGACCACGACTCGCGCCGGAGCAGGCTCGCCACACGCCCCCCGGGGACGTAGCCGAGGACGAGCGGCACCGACGCGAAGGTCACGTACCACGACCCGCCCGCCCCGGCCCGGGCCAGCTGGTCGTCCACCGCCGGGCTGGCGCTCACGAACACGTCGCCCGAGCGCACCTGCGACACGACCTCGTTGGCCAGTGCCACAGAGCCGCCGGCGGTGCCGCTGAAGCGGTACCCGCTCGCCCGGCTGAAGGCGGGTCCGACGAGCTGCTCCATGGGGGCGGTGAGCGAACCGGCGTAGAGGACGTCGACGGTCGCCTCCGGTGTGCCGGTGGCTGCGGCCG
Organism: Acidimicrobiales bacterium; assembly: GCA_035653635.1. Taxonomy (GTDB): domain Bacteria; phylum Actinomycetota; class Acidimicrobiia; order Acidimicrobiales; family UBA8190; genus DASRBM01. Next base: position 1,853 of record DASRBM010000349.1, read on the forward strand.
AGCTGCAGGCGGCGGTCGTGAGCGACAGCACGGCTGCGAGCCATCCGGCGGAGGCGAGCCGCATCGGCGCGCTCAGGAAGCCGGCGCGGAGGTGTCGGCCGGCGTGTCGGCCAGGAGCCGGGCCGTCTGCAAGGCGTCGTCGGCGGCCACGGCGGCCTTGGCCGCCAGCCAGCACGACAGGGGGGCGGCCGTGCGCTCCGAGGCGTGGGCGGCGATGCCGGCGAGGCCCAGGAGCGCGTCCACCTCCTCGTCGGAGGGCGCCGGCACACCGAGCGCCTCCGCATAACGGGCGATCCAGGTTCGGGCGTCGAGGGTCACGGCCAGCACTTACCCACTTGCCGCGAAGATCCGCCGCCGCCGGGCGTCGCTACCATCGGACCGGTGCCCTTGCTGCAGGCCAAGGTGCTCACCGTGTCGGATTCCGTCGCCGCCGGCACGGCCGAGGACCGTTCCGGACCGGCACTCGCCTCCCTGCTCGAGGAGGCCGGGTTCGCCGTCGTGGCCCGAGGCGTCACTCCCGACGGCCGCGGCCCGGTCGAAGAGGCGCTGCGCGGGCTCGTCGCCGGGTTCACCGGTCTGGTCGTCACCACCGGCGGCACGGGGTTCTCACCTCGCGACCTCACCCCTGAGGCGACGCTGGCGGTGGTGGAGCGTCAGGCTCCGGGGCTGGCGGAGGCCATGCGGGCGGTGAGCGACAAGGGCCGGCTGTCGCGCGCGGTGGCGGGGACCGTGGGGAGCGCGCTCGTCCTCAACACGCCCGGCTCGGTGTCGGGCGCTACGCAGTCTCTGGCGGCCGTGCTCGACGCGCTGCCCCATGCCCTCGCCCTGCTCGCCGGGGAGCACCCGGGTCACTGACCTGCCACTGGGGTGCCGACGACGGCGCACCGCGGGTCAGCCGCCGGACATGGGGGGCAGCACGGCGACCTCGTCGTGCGCGCCGAGGTTGCGCGTGCCGTCCGCCTCTTCCCCGTTGACCCGGATGCAGCAGGTCGGCAGCAGGGCGGCGAGCGAGGGGCCGTAGCGCGCCGCCAGCACCGACACCACTTCGTCGACGGTGCGGGCGTCGATGTCGTCGTGCGCCGTGCCGGCGGCGGCCGCCGCCGGGCCGAGGAAGCGCAGGTGTGCCATCAGGCACCGAGCACCGCGTCGGGGCGCGTCACCATGCACTCGACGGTGGCACCTTCTTCCGCGCCGTCCCCGTCGGGCAGGACGGCGAAGCCGTCGGCAGCGAGCAACGACGACAGGATGTGGGAGCCGAAGCGGCCGCTCGGTTCGCACACCGGGGGCGCGCCGGGGTGGATCGACACCGGCACCAGGTGGATCTTGCCGTCGCGGCGACGGGGCATGGGCACACCGGCCGACGCCGCCACCCGCGGGCGGTGGACGGCGGCAAGCCCGGCCATCGTGCGCAGCGCCGGCCGCACGAACAGTTCCCAGGACACGACGGCCGCCACCGGGTTACCGGGCAGCCCGAACACGCGTAGCTCCGGATCAGTGAGGACGGCGAACACCTGGGGCTTCCCCGGCTTGATCGCCACCTCGGTCGCGGCGAGCACCCGGGTCGCCACCCGGGAAGTGAGGGCGGCGCGGACCGCGTCACGGTCGCCGAA
>DASRBM010000350.1:0-2771 GCA_035653635.1 Acidimicrobiales bacterium
CATGGGCGGTATGGGTGGCATGGGTGGTATGGGCATGATGTGAGACGCCACGCGTTTCGCGCAGGACTGCGGCCGGGCCTTTCGGGTCCGGCCGCTGCGCGTCACGGCGCTCTTCGTCGTGTGGACATCGCGATCCTCGCAAAACAGCCCGCAAACGGTTCGCGACGCGGCGGTGACCACAGTTCGACGAGGCGCTGAAATCTTCGTGACGCCGGCAATTCCTCCGTCTGCGCGCTCGGGCGCCATGGCACATTGACGCCAGGCAAGCGGGTGATGTGGGGTGAGCCGAATGCATCTTCCTCCGGAGCTCCTTGTCGCGTCCGAGTCCAACAAGGAGTGCAAGTGAAGCAATCGATCCGTTGGAAGGCGTTCGCCGTGGCCGCCGCCGGCATGGCCGCCACCACCGCGACGGCGCTGCCGGCGCTGCGCGCCGGGGCGACGCCACCGGGTACCAGCAGGCACGTGCTGCTCATCAGCGTCGACGGACTGCACGCGTCGGACCTGGCGCAGTGCGAGGCGCACGGCGAGTGCCCCAACCTGGCCGCCCTGGCGGGATACGGCACCACGTACGCGCAGGCGAGGACGTCGGAGCCGTCGGACTCCGCGCCCGGACTGATGGCGCTCGTGACCGGCGGCGATCCGAAGCTCACCGGCGTCTACTACGACGACAGCTACGACCGGACCATGTACCCGCCGGCCGCCCAGACGGCGACGGGCACGCAGGACTGCAGCGGTGCCCCGGGCACCGAGACACAGTACGCCGAGAACATCGACGCCCAGGCGCCCACTTTCAGCAACCCGAACGGCACCAGGCCGATCATGGGAGCGACGATCGATCCCACCCAGCTGCCCTACGCGAAGCAGGGGAGCAAGTGCACGCCGGTGATGCCCAACGACTTCCTCCGGACGAACAGCATCTTCAGCGTCGCCCACGCGGCCGGCATGTACACGGCCTGGGCCGACAAGCACCCCGTCTACAACCAGGAGGTGGCTGGGCACGGGACCCCGAACTCGGTGGACGATCCCTTCAACACCGAGATCAACGCCGACATCGTGCCGCCGTCGCTCACCGACACCAGGGGACGCACGGTGACGTTCCCGCTCCCGAATCCCGACGGGACGGGCCCGTACTTCATCACCGACTCGGTCGGCAACACCGAGGCCTACGACAAGATCAAGGTCGACGCGGTGCTCAACGAGATCGACGGGTGGAACTCGGCCCACACGACGAGGGCCCCGGTGCCCGCCATCTTCGGGATGAACTTCCAGACCGTCAGCGTCGCCCAGAAGCTCATCGACCCCGTGCAGTCGTGCCCCCGCAGCGAGAACACGCCTCCGGCCTGTGACCCCACCTACCAGCCCGGCGGCTACGAGCCGGGAACGCTCGCCTTCACCCCGCAGCTGTCGGGCGCCATCGAGTCGGTGGACAGCGCCATCGGCTCCATGGTGAGCGAACTGCGCGGCCAGGGTGTACTCGCATCGACGACGATCATCGTCACCGCCAAGCACGGGCAGTCACCGATCGACCCGGGCAAGCTGGCCCTCGTCGGCCACGGCGAGGTGAACGACCTCACGAACGCCGGCGTGAGTCCCGCGCAGGTGACCGACGACGACATCGCCCTCATCTGGTTGAAGGACCAGAGCCAGACGGGTCAGGCGGTGCAGGCGCTCCAGGCCGACCAGAACGGCGCCAACACGGCACGGATCGACTACGTCCTGTCCGGGCAGTCACTGCAGACGCAGTTCGACAACCCCCAGAGCGATCCCCGCACCCCGGACCTCATCGTGCAGCCGATCCCCGGCACCATCTACTCCCACAGCAGCGCCAAGGTGGCCGAGCACGGCGGCTTCGCCGAGGACGACACCCACGTGGCCATGCTCGTGGTGAACGGCGCCGCAGTCGCCGCCGGCACGCCGGTGGGCGACACGGTGACGACCTCGGTCCGCACGGCACAGGTGGCGCCGACGATCCTGTCGATCCTGGGACTCAACCCCCGGCGTCTCGACGCCGTGCGAGCCGAGAACGTGGCGGTGCTGCCCGCGAGCTGAGCACCCGTCGCCGATCCGCTCCACCGGCCGGGCCGGGGCCTCGTGCCCCGGCCCGGCTGTCGCGTCCGGCGCGGGTGCACGCACATCGGCGCCGCGCCGCCCATCGCCACGAGCCGGCGCCGTAGGCTCGCGGGTCATGGCACGCGGCGGACGACAGGTGATCCCCCGTCCGCCGACGTCGCGTCCCGGAGGGCCGCCGCCGTGGTCGGTGCTCGAGGAGGACGAGCGACGGGGGGTGCCGCTCGAACGCCTGCGCAAGGCCGTCGAGGCCCATCACCAGCACCTGTCGGGCAAGGAGCGCATCACCTTCGACGGCATGCCCGACCTGCGGGCGCCCTCGGCCGTGCTCGTGCCCGCCTTCGAGGAGCAGGGCGAGGTCCGGGTGGTGCTCACCCGCAGGGCCGCGCACCTGCGCACCCACACGGGCGAGGTGAGCTTCCCCGGCGGCCGCCTGGAGCCGGGGGAGACCCCCGAGGCGGGCGCCCGGCGCGAGGCGCACGAGGAGGTCGGGCTCGACCCCGACGTGGTGACGACGGTTGGCCGGCTCAGCCCCCTCGCCACCTTCTCGTCGGGCAGCCGGATCACGCCTGTCGTGGGGCTCCTCCCCGGACGTCCCCGGTTGCAGCCGAGCCCGGCCGAGGTCGAGCACGTCTTCGACGTGGCCCTGGCCGACCTCGCCGCCGACGACGTGTTCCGCGAGGAGTGGTGGCAGGTGCCCGGTC
>DASRBM010000351.1:0-2626 GCA_035653635.1 Acidimicrobiales bacterium
CCAGTTCCCGGCCGACGAGGTCGTGGAGGACTTCCGCGTCGCGTGTCTGTCGCGCGCCCTCGACGACCGCGAGATCCTGCTGCAGAAACAGAGCCGGGTCTTCTTCCAGATCTCGGGCGCCGGGCACGAGATCCTGCTCACCGCGCTTGCCCGCTCGCTGCGCTCGGGATCGGACTGGTTCTTCCCCTACTACCGCGACCGGGCCCTCGCCCTCGCTCTCGGGGTGAGCGCCGAGGCGATCATGTTGCAGGCCGTCGGCGCCCGCGACGACCCGTCGTCGGGCGGAAGGCAGATGCCGTCGCACTTCGGCGACGTGACCCGCAACATCGTCACCCAGTCGAGCCCGACCGGCAGTCAGTGCCTGCCCGCCGTCGGATGCGCCGAAGCCGGTCGCTACATCGCCCGCCGCCCCGACCTCCCCGGCACCACCGCCACCGGGGACGAGGTCACGTACGTGTCGCTCGGCGAGGGGGCGACGTCGGAGGGCGAGTTCTGGGAGAGCCTCAACTCCGCCTGCCGGCTGCACCTTCCGGTGCTGTTCCTCGTGGCCGACAACGGTTACGCCATCTCGGTGCGCAGCGAGGACCAGGCTCCGGCGCCGGTGTCCGAGCTCGTGCACGGGTTCCGCGGTCTCGCGATCACCAAGATGAACGGCTGGGACTACGCCGCCTGCCGCCTGAAGGGCGCCCGGGCCGTGGCCCGGGTGCGCGCCGGGGAGGGACCGGGCCTCGTCCACGCCAAGGTGACGCGTCCGTACTCGCACTCGTCGGCCGACGCCCAGTCGAAGTACCGCGACGCGGCCGAGCTCGCCGAGGAGGCGCGCCACGATCCCATCGACGTCCTCGAACGCGAGCTCGTCCGGGCGGGCATCCTCGACCCCGAGGAGGCGGCCGCCATCCGGGCCGAGGCGAAGGCCGCCGCCGCGGCCGCCGCCGACGCCGCGCTGGCGGCGCCCCGGCCCGATCCCGCCACCGTCACCGAGCACGTGCTCCACGAGCAGTGGCGCCCCCTTCCTGTCGCCGCCCGTCCGAGCGCACCGGAGGCGACGGGTGAGCCGCTCGTGATGGCCGAGGCCATCCGGGCCACGCTGCACGAGCGGATGGCGGCCGACGAGCGCATCCGCGTGTTCGGCGAGGACGTGGCCGACGGACCCGACGACGTCCTCGACCACGTCGAGGGCAAGGGCGGGGTGTTCGGGGTCACCCGGGGCCTGCAGCGGGCCTTCGGATCGGCCCGCTGCTTCAACACGCCGCTGGCGGAGTCGAACATCGTCGGCCGCGCCATCGGTCAGGCGCTGCGCGGGCTGCGGCCGTGCGCCGAGATCCAGTTCTTCGACTACATCTGGCCCGCCATGCAGCAGCTGCGCAGCGAGGCCGCCACCATCCGCTGGCGCTCGAGCGGCACCTTCGCCTGCCCGCTCGTCGTACGCGTCGCCATCGGCGGCTACCTGACCGGAGGGGCGATCTGGCACTCGCAGAGCGGCGAGTCGATCTTCGCCCACATCCCCGGCCTCGTGGTCGCCTTCCCGTCGCGGGCGCGCGACGCCGTGGGGCTGCTGCGCACCGCTCTCGAGGGCGAGGACCCGGTGCTCTTCCTGGAGCACAAGCACCTCTACCGCCAGCGCTACGCGGCCGACCCCATGCCGCCACCCGAACACCGGCTCCCCTTCGGCTGCGGCGCGGTGGTGCGGCCGGGCGACGATCTCAGCATCGTCACCTGGGGCGCCACCGTGCAGAAGTCGCTCGTGGCGGCCGAGCAGCTGGCCGCAGAGGGATGCTCGGTCGAGGTGGTCGACCTGCGCACGGTGTCGCCGTGGGACAGCGAGCTCGTGGCCGACAGCGTCACCCGCACCGGGCGGCTCCTCGTGGTGCACGAGGACGTGCTCACCGCCGGATTCGGTGGCGAGGTGGCGGCGTGGGTGTCCGAGCACTGCTTCTGGGCGCTCGACGCCCCGGTGCGGCGGGTGGCCGCTCTCGACACCTTCGTCGCCTACGAGCCCTCCCTCGAGCAGGCGATCCTCCCGCAGGTGGAGGACATCGCCGAGGCCGCCCGCCAGCTGGCCCTGGTCTGAGCCACCCCCGGGTTGGGCCCGGGCGCGCGGTGCATGGGAACCTGGCGCCATGGGGCAAGACGACACGATGCGCTCCCGCCCGCGGGTCCTCGTCGTCGGCGGCGGGTTCGCCGGCCTGTCCGCCGCCCGCGTGCTCGCCGGCAAGGCGGTCGACGTGTCGCTCGTCGACCGGCACAACTTCCACACCTTCCAGCCGCTGCTGTACCAGGTGGCGACGGCGGGCCTCGAACCGGCCGACGTGGCCTACCCGGTGCGCGCCATCGTCGGACGCAGCCACAACATCACCTTCCGCCACGGCACCGTGACGGCCGTCGACCTCGACAAGCACCGCGTCGAGCTGTCCGACGGCTCGCTGTGCGAGTACGACCACGTGATCCTCGCGACCGGTGCCACGGCCGGCTACTTCGGTGTGCCCGGCGCGCCGTCGCGGGCGATGCCGCTCTACACGCTGGCGAACGCCCGCATGCTCCGCAACCACCTGCTGCTCACCTTGGAGGAGGTGGACGCCCATCCCGAGCGCTACGACGGCGGCGCCCCCGTGTTCGTGGTCGTCGG
>DASRBM010000352.1:0-2125 GCA_035653635.1 Acidimicrobiales bacterium
CGAAGCCGCCCGGCACCACGATGCCGGCGACGCCGGTCAGCTGCGAGGCGTCCGAGTCCAGGTTCTCCGAGTTCACCCAGGTGAGCTCGAGGTCAGCGCCGCAGTGCAGGGCGGCGTGACGCAGCGCCTCCGCGACGCTGATGTAGGCGTCCGGCATCTCCACGTACTTGCCGACCACGGCGATGCGCACCGGCGGCTTCGGCGCGGCGATGCGGTCGCACAGGTCCTGCCAGGCTGAGAGGTCGGGCTGCGCGGCGCCGAGCCCCAGCAGCTCGACGATGTACTCGCCGAGCCCGGCCTCCTCGAGCATGAGCGGCACCTGGTAGATGGAGCTGGCGTCCGGCACGTTGATCACCGCACGCTTCTCCACGTCGCCGAAGAGCGCGATCTTGTCCTTGAGCGCCTGGCCGATCGGCTTGTCGCTGCGGGCGACGATGACGTCGGGCTGGATGCCGATCGAGCGCAGCGTGTTCACCGAGTGTTGCGTGGGCTTGCTCTTGAACTCCTCGCTGGCGTGGACGTAGGGGACCAGGGTGAGGTGCACGTAGCAGACGTTGTTGCGGCCCACGTCGTTCTTCATCTGCCGGATCGCTTCGATGAACGGCAGCGATTCGATGTCGCCCACGGTGCCGCCCACCTCGACGATGACGACGTCGGGTTCGGGAAGCTCGTTCTCGGCGACGCGGAGCACGCGCTGCTTGATCTCGTTGGTGATGTGCGGGATCACCTGCACGGTGCCGCCGAGGTAGTCGCCACGGCGCTCCTTGGCGATCACCGACGCGTAGATCTTGCCCGTGGTGACGTTGCTCGCCTTGCTCAGCGCCACATCCACGAAGCGCTCGTAGTGGCCGAGGTCGAGGTCGGTCTCAGCGCCGTCGTCGGTGACGAAGACCTCGCCGTGCTGGTACGGCGACATGGTGCCGGGGTCGACGTTGAGGTACGGGTCGAGCTTCTGCATGCCGACGTGCAGGCCGCGCGCCTTGAGGATGGTGCCGATCGACGCGGCGGTGATGCCCTTGCCCAACGAGGAGACGACTCCGCCGGTCACGAACACGAACTTCGCCATAGCAGAGCCTCCCGGAGTTTTCGGCGAGTCTACCAGCCGCCGGCCGGCTGGTCGCACTTATGTTCGTCGCTAGCTGCGCGGCTCGAGGATGACCACGGCGACGGTCTCGCCGGGCGTCGGTGCGCCGGTGAGGTTGAGCCGGGGCTGCATCTGCCAGGCGCCCTCGGCAAGTCCCATCTCCTTGGCGAAGCGGTCCACGGGCTCGAACTCGGCTGCGCCGCCGCTGCGGAAGCGGACCGGCACCACGATGGCGGGCTCGATGGCGTGCACCAGTTTGCTGGCATCCGTGGCGTTCAGCGCGTCGCCGCCGCCGACCGGGACCACGAGCACGTCGACGTGGCCGAGCGCGTCGATGTCCTCCTCCCCCAGCTGGCGGTCGAGGCGGCCGGTGGCGAGGACGCGGATGTCATCCACCTCGATCCGCATCACCGTGGTGTCCCCGGCCGGGAGCCCGTAGATGGACACGCCCCTCACCTCGAACTCGCCCGGACCGCTCACCTCCTGCAGGTGCCCCTCCTGCTGGCGCAATTTCGCCGGGTCGGTCGGGCCCTGGGTCCGAACCACGAGGTCGCGCCCCGACCGGCCGAGCCCCGGCAGCGCCGCGTTCGGCGGGTCGACATGCACCGTGGTCTCCCGGCCGCGGAGGCGCACGCTGGACAGTCCGTGGTAGGTGAGCTCCATCGCCGCGCGATGCTACCGGCTCACCCCCCGTTCAGCGAGGTGCTGCCCACGGTGAGGGTGAGGGTCTGCGAGCCGCCGGCCCGCCAGAGCGTGACGGTGACCTGCTGCTGGGGGCTGAGGCCGAGGGCGGCGGCGTCGAAGGGATGGGAGGCGTCGATCGCCACACCGTCAACCGCGGTGACCACGTCGCCCGGCGCGAGGCCGGCGGCGGCAGCGGGGCCGCCAGGGGTCACGCCGCGGACCAATGCCCCGACGGGGATGTGCGCCGAGGCGGCGGTGGCCGGGTCGAGCAGCACGCTGTTCGCGCCGAAGGTCGGCTGGCCGGCCGTGGCATTGCCGCTGACCGCCTGGATGAGCGCGGCGGCGTCCGCGCCGTCG
>DASRBM010000353.1:0-6643 GCA_035653635.1 Acidimicrobiales bacterium
TGTTCGGGAGCGAACGCCCCATGGCGTTGCTCATCATCCGGGTGAGCAGGATGCCGGAGGCGCCGACCAGGGTCCCGGCGATGATGAGCAGGTTGTTGTTGACGGTGAAGCCGGAGGCGGCCACGGCCAGTCCGGTGAACGAGTTGAGCAGCGAGATCAGCACCGGCACGTCGGCCCCGCCGATCGGCAGCACGAAGATGATCCCGAGCACCAGGGAGAGAGCCAGCATCACCCACAGCAGCGACGTGGACGCCGTGACGAGCACGGCGAGCGCCAGGGCGAGGATGGCCAGGCCGACGATGGCGTTGATCACCTGCTGGCCCGGATAGGTGACCGGCCGGCCGGTCATGAGCTCCTGGAGCTTGGCGAAGGCGATGGCGCTCCCGGAGAACGACACGGCGCCGACGAGCACGCCGAAGAGGACCTCGCAGATCTTGTAGACGGCGATCGCCTTGCCCGGAAGGGCGATGAACTCGGTGAGCGACACCAGGGCAGCGGCGCCGCCGCCGACGCCGTTGAAGATGGCAACCATCTGGGGCATCGCGGTCATCTTGACGGTGCGCGCCGCGGGCACCCCCACGATGGTGCCGATGATCATGGCGACGATGATGAGCACGAGGTTCCTGGTGGTGCCGTAGACCTCGGGCCGCGAGAAGGTCCAGGCCACGGCGAGCACGGCGCTCGCCGCGCCGGCGAGGTTGCCGAGGCGGGCGCGCTTGGGCGAGCTCAGGCCCTTGAGCGCCAGGATGAAGCCGATGATGGCGATCAGGTAGACGAGGTCGGTGGCCGTGGCCCGGCTCATTGGGCGGCTCCGCTCTCTTCGCCGTCACGCTTCGGAGTGCCCGGCTTCGCCTTGAACATCTCGAGCATGCGGTCGGTCACGACGAAACCGCCGACCATGTTCAAGGTGGCGAGGACCACGGCCAGGAACCCGAGCGTCAGCTGGGCGGGTCCGTGGGCGGCGCCGAGGACGAGCATGGTGCCCACGAGGATGATGCCGTGGATGGCGTTGCTCCCCGACATGAGCGGGGTGTGCAGGATGCTCGGCACCTTCGAGATGACCTCGTAGCCGACGAAGGCCGCCAGCACGAAGATGGTGATGAGCCACATCAGCCCCGGCCCGAAGGTCACGGCGGTCACGATGCCTCCTTGGAGAGTGCCTCGACGGTGGGTTCGTGGACGACCTCGCCGGCGCGCACCACGCACGTCCCGGTGACGATCTCGTCCTCGAAGTCCGGCTTCAGCTCGCCATCGGTGATGACGAGCGACAGGAAGTTGAAGATGTTGCGCGAGTACAGGAAGCTCGCATGCGTCGGCATGGCCGACGGAGGGTTGCTGAGCCCGACGACGAGCACGCCCTGGTGGTCGATCTCCTTGCCGGCCTCGGTGAGCTCGCAGTTGCCGCCGCCGTCCGCGGCGAGGTCGACCACGACCGATCCCTCGGCCATGGCGTCGACCATGGCGGTGGTGACCAGGATGGGCGCCTTGCGCCCGGGGACGGCGGCGGTGGTGATGACCACGTCGGCCGCCGCCACCTCGTTGCCGATCAGCTCGCGCTGCTTGGCCAGGAACTCCTCGGACTGCTCGCGGGCGTAGCCGCCCGATCCCTCCTGGCTCTCGAGCGGGAGCTCCACGAAGTGGGCACCGAGCGACTGCACCTCCTCCTTGGCCGCGGCGCGCACGTCGTAGGCGCGGACCTGGGCGCCGAGGCGTCGGGCGGTGGCGATGGCCTGCAGGCCGGCGACGCCCGCCCCCATGACGAGGACCTTGGCCGGCGGCACGGTGCCGGCGGCCGTCATGAACATAGGGAAGAACTTGGGCAGGCGCTCGGCCGCGGCCAGGGCGGCCAGGTAGCCCGACACGGTGGCCTGTGACGACAGGGCGTCCATCGACTGGGCCCGGCTGATGCGCGGCAGCAGGTCGAGGCTGAAGACGGTGGCCTTGCGCTGCGCGAGCGCCCGCACCACCGGCAGCGACGACGCCGGCTGCAGGAAGCTCACCAGGCTCACGCCCTCGGGCAGGGTGGCCACCTCCTCCACGGAGGGTGGCTGCACCTTGGCCACGAGGGCGGCACCCTGCAGCACGGTGTCGAGCGCGGCCACGGTGGCGCCCTTTTCGGTGTACGCGGTGTCGGGGAAGCGCGCGGCCTTGCCCGCGCCTGCCTGTACGGCGACCTCGACACCGGACGAGCTCAGGCGGCCGGCGACCTCGGGGACGACGGCCACCCGCTGTTCGCCCGCGCGCGTCTCAGAGGGGACGGCGAGTTTCACGAGGCTGTATATGAGCACGCCTCGCCGCCGACACTCCACTTCGGGAACGGCTCGTACCGCCGGCGTGCCCGCCGTCCGCGAACGGCGGCCGGGCGCCCGGCCCGGTCCCGGACGGGGTCAGGCCCGGCCGGAGGCCAGCTCGGAGAGCGTCTGCCCGGTCCCGTCGTCGGCCGTCAGGGCGAACACCGGGCGCGGGTCGGCACCGGCCAGCGAGCTCGTCGTCCCCGACGACAGCGGGGGGGCGAAGAAGTAGCCCTGGGCCACGTCGACGCCGAAGTCGCGCAGCAGGGCGACCTGCTGCGCCGTCTCGACGCCCTCGGCCACCGTGGAGAGCCCGAGCGAGCGGCTCACCTGCACGATCGCCTCCACGATGGCCCGGTGCATACCCTCGTCGGGCTCCAGGGCGGCGATGAAGATGCGGTCGATCTTGGCCGTGTCGATCGAGAAGCGGCGGAAGTTCTCGAGTGTCGACCAGCTGGTGCCGACGTCGTCCACGGCCAGGTGGACGCCGAGTTTCACCAGGCTGCGCAGGTCGCCGTGGCAGGACTCGTCGGCGACGGCCGACTCGGTGACCTCGATGGTCAGCCGGTCGGGGTTGAGGCCGGTGCGGGCCAGTGCCCGCTTGGTGGCCACCGACGCCTGGCGGTGACGCAGCTGCACGAGCGAGCAGTTGACGGCGAGCTGGATCCCCGACGGCCAGCCGGCCGCCTGGCGACACGCCTCGTCGAGCACCCAGGCGTTCAGCGCGTCGATGTGCCCGTTGGCCTCGGCCCAGGGGATCACCACGGAAGGCGGGATGAGCCCGCGCTCGGGATGCTCCCAGCGCAGGAGCGCCTCGAAACCGAGCAGCAGGCCCGAGGACAGGTCGACCGCCGGCTGGAACTGCAGCAGCGGCCGCCCGGCCATGCCGAGCGCAGGCGCCTGGATCGCGTCACGTCCGCCCGAACTCACCACATGACGCCTATCGGCCCCTCCCTCGGCGTGCTTGAGGGGGCCCGTACCCAACACTCTCCGTGGTGCTTGTTCGTGACGACTGTTGGGCGGGCGTTGCCGGACTCAGCCCGGTGCCTGCCCCAGGGCTCGCAGGAAGGCGGGCCACTCGCCCCCGCCGTGCGCCTCCACCACGGCGCCGGTGACATAGGCCGCAAGCGGGGATGCGAGGAACCGGCAGACCCCGGCGATGTCCTCGGGCCGGCCGAAGCGGCCCATGGGGACGGTGGCGGCGATGGCGGCCACCCCTTCGGGTCCGCCGTAGTGGTCGTCGGCGCCTTCGGTCGCCACCATGCCGCCCACCACGCAGTTGACCCGGACCTTCGGCGCCCACTCCACGGCCAGGGTCCGGGTGAGGTTGGCGAGGCCCGCCTTCGCCGCGCCGTAGGCGGCGGTGCCGGGCGACGGCCGCAGTCCCGACACGCTGCCGATGTTGACGATGCTCCCGCCCGAGTCCTGTCGCTGCATCACGGCGTTGGCGGCCTGGGCGCAGAAGAACGGTGCGAGCAGGTTGAGCGTCACGACCGAGGTGAAGAAGCGCGGGGACACGTCGGCGGCGGGCACGGCCGGGGAGCCCCCGGCGTTGTTGACGAGCACGTCGAGCCGTCCATGGCGCTCGACGGCGGCGTCGACGACCGCCGCCGCCTGCTCGGGGTCGCGCACGTCGGCGGTGACGAACGCGGCGCGGCGCTTCCCACCTGCCGGCAGCGCGTCGGGTTCGTGCCGTCCGCACACGACGACCTCGGCGCCGGCGGCCAGCCAGGCCTCGGCGATGGCCCTGCCCACGCCGCGGGTGCCGCCGGTCACCACCGCCACCGTGCCCGTGAAGTCGAGGGGGTCCCGCTGTCGCTGGTTGTCCACCGCGCCTATCCTGCTCGCGAATTCCTGACGGCGTATCAGAAATGGTGGGTCATGGGCATCGAGCAGGCTAGGCGCAACCCGGGGACGGCCGAAGTGGTGATCGACGTGCCGCCGGTGAACGCCCTCGACGTGGCCGCCTGGTTCGCCCTGGCCGACGCCCTGACCGCGGCCGGGCGCGACCCCGAGGTGCGCGTGGTGGTGCTGCGGGCGGAGGGCCGCGGCTTCTGCGCCGGCGTCGACATCAAGGAGATCCAGGCCCGGGGCGACGAGGCGCTCGTGGGCGTGAACCGCGGCTGCGCGGCGGCCTTCGCCGCCGTCTACGACTGCGAGGTGCCGGTCGTCGCCGCCGTGCAGGGGTTCTGCCTGGGAGGCGGGATCGGCCTGGCCGGGAACGCCGACATCGTGGTGGCGGCCGACGACGCCACCTTCGGCCTGCCCGAGGTGGACCGGGGGGCGCTCGGCGCCGCCACCCACCTCGCCCGCCTGGTGCCGCAGCACCGCATGCGCCAGATGGTCTACACAGCCGAGCCCGTCACCGCCGCCGAGATGGCCGCCTACGGTTCGCTCGCCGCCGTCGTCCCGCGCGACGAGCTGGTGGAGGCGGCCTACGCCATCGCCGACAAGATCGCGGCGAAGAGCCCGACGATCCTCCGCCGGGCCAAGGAGTCGCTCAACGGGATCGATCCCATTGACGTGAAGCGCAGCTACCGGTTCGAGCAGGGCTTCACCTACGAGCTCCACGTGCGCGGGGTGGCCGACGAGCAGCGCCAGGCCTTCGTGGACAAGCGCGAGGCGGACACCTCCCGATGAACACCTCCGTGACCGGCACCGCACCGTGAGCGACAAGCGCGTCGGCATCGACGACATGGTCGGCGAGCTGCGCCCGGGCATGACCGTCGGCTTCGGGGGCTGGGGCTCGCGGCGCAAGCCCATGGCCGCCGTGCGTGCCATCGTCCGCGCCGGCATCGGCGACCTCACCGTCGTGTCCTACGGCGGTCCCGACGTCGGCCTGCTGTGCGCGGCCGGACTCGTGCGCAAGGTCGTCTTCGGCTTCGTCACCCTCGACTCCATCGCCCTCGACCCGCATTTCCGGGCCGCCCGGCAGAGCGGGCGCATCGAGGCCATGGAGGTGGACGAGGGCATGTTCTACCTGGGCCTGCTGGCGGCGGCGCAGCGTGTGCCGTTCCTGCCCACCCGGGCCGGGCTCGGCTCCGACGTGCTGCGGGTGAACCCCGACCTGCGCACGGTGGTGTCGCCCTACGGCGACGGCGAGGAGCTCGTGGCCATGCCCGCGCTCGAGCTCGACGCCGCCTTCGTGCACTGCAACCGCGCCGACCATCACGGCAACGGGCAGTTCCTCGGTCCCGACCCGTTCTTCGACGAGCTGTTCCTCGGCGCCGCCCGCCGCCGGTTCGTCACCGCCGAGCAGGTGGTCGCGCCCGGACGGCTCCTCGACGAGGGCCCCATCCAGACCGTGCTCGTCCACCGCCTGCAGACCGACGCCGTGGCCGAGGTGCCGGGCGGCGCCCATTTCACCTCGTGCCCACCCGACTACGGGCGCGACGAGGCCTTCCAGCGCGCCTACGCCAAGGCGGCGGCCGACCCCGACACCTGGCGCGCCTTCGCCGAGCGCTACCTGCAGGTGGAGGAGACCGAATACCGGAAGGCCGTGTCGGCCGGGGTGCCGGCGTCGTGAGCGAGGTCACCCGGGCCGAGGTGTGCGCGGTGGCGTGCGCGGAGGCGTTCCGCGGCGACGGTGAGATCCTCGCCAGTCCCTTCGGCACCATCCCCTCCATCGGGGCGCGGCTGGCCCGCCTCACCTTCGAGCCCGACCTCGTGCTCACCGACGGCGAGGCCGCACTCATGGCCAACACGCCGGCGGTGACGGCCGATCACGGGGACCTCGTACGCGAGGCGTGGCTCCCGTATCGCCGCGTGTTCGACGTGGTGTGGTCGGGGCGGCGCCACGTGATGATGATGGCGAGCCAGCTCGACCGGTTCGGGAACCAGAACATCAGCTGCATCGGCGACTGGCGCATGCCCAAGGCCCAGCTGATCGGGGTGCGGGGTTCGCCCGGCAACACGGCCAACCACACCACGAGCTACTGGATCCCCGGCCACACGCCGCGTGCGATCGTGGGGGCGGTCGACATGGTGTCGGGCATCGGCTACGACCGGGCCGCCTCGGCGCCCGCCGCGGCCCGCTTCCACGAGGTCCGCCGGGTGATCACGAACCTGGCCGTGCTCGACTTCGACACGCCCGACCACGCACTGCGCCTGCGGTCGGTGCACCCGGGGGTGTCGGTGGACGAAGTGGTGGCGGCGACGGGGTGTGAGCTCGTGGTGCCACCCGACGTTCCCGTCAGCCGGGAGCCCACGGCCGACGAGCTCGAGCTCATCCGCGAGGTGCTCGACCCGACCGGTGCCCGCCAAGGGGAGCTGCCCGAGTGACCGACCCGGCCGCGCCGGGCGCGGCGGTGCCGATGCCCGAGCCCCACCCGGCGCTGCGCACCCGCCTGTGC
>DASRBM010000354.1:0-10823 GCA_035653635.1 Acidimicrobiales bacterium
GGCGAGGCCATCTACAAAGAGGACGTCCACCAGCTCCTGCTCACCGTCGACGTCCAGGGCGCCCCCGAGGCTCTCGCCGCGCTGCTGCGTGAGCTGGTACCGCCGCCTGCGCCGGTGGCCGCCGAATCGTCGGCCGCCGGGGCCGCCGGTAGCATGCCCCACTCGTGAAACGCATCGGGATCCTGGCGCTCCTCGCCACCGTGGCGGCCGGCGCCGGAGCCTGTGACCTGTCGCCGCCCGCCGCCTCGGTCGGATCGGCCACGGTGACCCGGGCCCAGCTCGACAGCCAGCTGTCGGCCATCGCCGGGAGCCCGTATGCCCAGTGCGCGCTCCAGCTCCAGGGCGTGGGGCTGCCGACACCGCTCACCGGGGTGGGCGACGACACGGTGAACACCACCTTCGCCAACTACGAGCTGAACGTGCTCGTGGTCGAGCGCGTCATCGACCAGGCGCTCGCCGCCCGGCACCAGAGCGTGACGGCCGCCGATCTCCAGGCGGCGCGGGCCGATCTGCAGGCCGAGCTCACGCCGAGCTCGGGCGGCTCGAGCCCGTGCCCGGGAGCGGTGGCGGGCAAAGCCCTCATCGGCCAGCTCCCGACCGCCTTCGCCGACGAGCAGGTCCATCTCCTCGCCGACCAGGAGCGGCTGACGGCCGTGATCGGGCACGTGCACCTCGACCAGGCGTCGCTGCTCGCGTACTACAACGCGCACAGTGCCGACTACCAGGAGATCTGCCTGAGCGACATCGCCGTGCTGAGTCAGACCCAGGCCCAGCAGATCCACGACGCCATCGCCGCCGGCACCTCCACCTACGCGGCCGAGGCGGCCCAGAACTCCATCGACACCCAGACGGCGGCCAACGGCGGCGCCGTGGGCTGCCTGCTGCCCTCACAGCTCGGGAACCTGCAGGCCGACATCGTGGCGCTGCCGCAGGGGCAGCCGAGCCTGCCAATCGAGGAGCCGGGCGGCGGGCCCAACAACCAGCCCGTGTGGTTCGTCTTCGAGGTGGACGGCCGCCGTCAGGTCCCCTTCAGCCAGGCCGCGCCGCAGATCCGCCAGCAGCTGCTGTCGTCGCAGAGCGCGGCGGTGTCGGCCGAGTTCTCGCGGCTCGCCCGCGCCGCCGACGTCACCGTCGATCCGCGCTACGGCACGTGGTCGAGCACGCAGGGCATCCGGCCCCCGGTGGCACCGCCGGCCGACACCCTCCTGTCGTCCACCGCCGACACCGCGAGCGCCGGCGCCATCGGCTGACGGGCGGGAGGCCGCCGTGCCGCCACGCGCGCCCCGTGTCGTCGTCGTCGGCTTGGGCCCAGCCGGTCCCGAGCTCGTCCCCGACGCCACCCGCACGGTGCTGGCCGAGGCCGGCCGCGTCTTCCTGCGCACGCGCCGCCATCCGGCTGCCTCGGTGGTGGGGGGCGAGGCCGTCAGCTTCGACGACCTCTACGAGACGGCCGCCAGCTTCGACGACGTCTACCGCGCCATCGTCGACACGCTCGTCGACGCCGCCTCCGCCCTCGCCGCCGGAGCGGGTGCGGAGGGCGCGACGGCGTACGTGGCCTACGCGGTCCCCGGTTCGCCGCTCCTCGCCGAGCGCACCGTCACCTTGCTCCGGGCCGACGCGAGGATCGCGCTGCAGGTCGTGCCGGCGCCCTCCTTCGCCGACCTGGCCTGGGACCGCCTGGCCCTCGATCCCGTCGAGGTCGGGGCCCGCCTCGTCGACGCCGCCGACTTCGCCGTCGTCGCCGCCGTCGACCGGGGACCGGTGCTCGTGGCCCAGTGCCACAACCGCGACCTGCTGTCGTCGGTGAAGCTCGCCGTCGAGCGCCCGCCGGCCGAGCAGGCCGTGCTCCTGCACCATCTGGGACTCGCCGACGAGGTGGTCCGCGCCGTGGAGTGGGCCGACATCGACCGCACCCTCGAGCCCGACCACCTGACCGCGCTGTGGGTGCCGGCCCGCCCGGGGCCCGCCGCCGAGGAGCTCGTCGCCCTCGAGGAGCTGGTGCGGGTCCTGCGGGCGCGCTGCCCGTGGGACCGGGAGCAGACGCACGGGTCGCTCGGCCGCCACCTGCTCGAGGAGTCGTACGAGACGCTCGACGCCATCGAGGCCCTCGAACGGGCCGAGCCCGACGTGGCGCCCGAGCTCGTCGCCCACCTCGAGGAGGAGCTCGGCGACCTGCTCTTCCAGGTGGTGTTCCACGCTCAGCTCGGCGCCGAGGAGGGTCGCTTCACCCTGGCCGACGTGGCCCGCACCGTGCACGACAAGCTCGTGAGCCGTCACCCACATGTCTTCGGCGACGCCCGGGCCGACACGCCCGAACAGGTGGCGGCGCGCTGGGAGCAGCTCAAGAAGAAGGAGAAGGGCCGCACGAGCGTGACCGAAGGCATCCCCGCGGCCCTCCCCGCCCTGGCCCTCGCGGCAAAGCTCCAGCGCAAGGCCGAGTCGGTCGGCATCGACCTCGGTCCGGCCGAAGCCCGCCGGGCCGCGGCCGCCGGGATGCTCGCCGCACTGCCGCTTGCCGGCCACTCGGGCGAGACGCTCCCAGCCGGCGCCGACGAGGCCGAAGCGGTGGGGGAGCTGCTGTTCGCGGTGGCCGACCTGGCCCGGCGGTCGGGGGTCGATCCCGAGACCGCGCTGCGCAGCCACGCCGAGCGGTTCCGCCGGCACGTAGAGAACAACGAGTAACTTCTACAACAACGACAACAGGGGCAACATCGTCATGAGTGCCATCGAGCAGGTCCGCGCCCGCGAGGTTCTCGACTCACGGGGCAATCCCACCGTCGAAGTGGAGGTCCTCCTGGAGTCCGGCGCGGGCGGCCGGGCCATGGTGCCGTCCGGCGCGTCCACCGGGGTCCACGAGGCGACCGAATGGCGCGACGGCGGTGAGCGCTTCGGGGGCAAGGGTGTGCTCGGGGCCGTGGAGCACGTCAACGGCGAGATCGCCGACGTGGTGTCGGGGTTCGAGGCGACCGACCAGCGGGCCGTCGACTTCGCCATGATCGACCTCGACGGCACGCCGACGAAGGGGCGTCTCGGTGCCAACGCAATCCTCGGCGTGTCCCTCGCGGTGGCTCGGGCCGCGGCCGAGGAGTCGGGCCTGCCGCTGTTCCGCTACGTCGGCGGGGCCAACGCGCACGTGCTGCCGGTGCCGCTCATGAACGTCATCAACGGCGGGGCCCACGCCGACAACTCGGTCGACTTCCAGGAGTTCATGATCGCGCCCGTGGGCGCCGCGTCCTTCTCCGAGGCGCTGCGCTGGGGAGCGGAGACGTACCACGCCCTGCAGAAGGTGCTGCGTTCCCGCAAGCTGTCGACGACTGTCGGCGACGAGGGCGGGTTCGCGCCCGACCTCCCGTCGAACGAGATGGCGGTACAGGTGCTGGTGGAGGCCATCGAGGCGGCCGGGCGCACGCCGAGCGACGAGATCGCCATCGCCCTCGACCCCGCCACCAGCGAGATCTACAAGGACGGCGTGTACGAGCTCGCCGGCGAGGGCCGCAGCCTGCGCGCCGCCGAGCTGGCGCGGTACTGGGCGGAGCTGTGCGACCGCTATCCCATCGTGTCCATCGAGGACGGCATGGCGGAGGACGACTGGGAGGGATGGACCGCGCTCACCGAAGCCGTCGGCCGCCGCGTCCAGCTCGTGGGCGACGACCTGTTCGTCACCAACCAGCGCCGGGTGGAACAGGGGATCGCCACCGGCGTGGCCAACGCCGTACTCGTGAAGGTGAACCAGATCGGCACCCTGAGCGAGACGCTCGACACCATGGCCGTAGCGGGGCGCGCCGCCTACGGATGTGTGATGTCGCACCGGTCGGGCGAGACCGAGGACACCACCATCGCCGATCTGGCCGTCGCCACCAACTGCGGCCAGATCAAGACCGGCGCGCCGGCGCGCTCGGACCGGGTGGCCAAGTACAACCAGCTGCTGCGCATCGAGGACGCGCTCGGGGAGTCGGCCGCCTACCTCGGACGCCAAGCGTTGTCGGCGCCGCGTCGCGGGGGCGCGTCGGGGTGAGCCCCGCCGCGCGCTCGCGCCCGGCTCGGGCGAAGCCCGCTGCGGGCCGCTCCAGCCGGGGCACGGGGCGCGGCGCGCCCGCAGCGCGGCGCAAGGCCACCCGGTCGTCGACGGCGACGCGGCGGCGTCCGGCGGCAGCCCGCCGTGGACGGCTGCTCCTGTCGGCCAGCGCGCTCGGCGCGCTCGTGGTCATGCTCACCGGCATGCCCGTCTCGGCGCTGTTGACCCAGCATCGCCAGCTCGCCACCACCGCCGCCGAGCTGACCCAGCTGCAGGACGCCGATCGCACCCTCGCCGCCCAGGCCCGGGCGCTGGCCGACTCGTCCACCGTGTCGGGTCTGGCCCGCAGCGAGTACGGCCTCGTGCCGAGCGGCCAGAAGGCCTACGTCGTGCTGCCCCCGTCGGGCGCCACCGCCGCCCAGGTGGCGGGTTCGGGGCACGTCCCGCTCGAGGGGCCACCGGTCGTTCCGGGCTCGGCCCAGTCCGAGGCTCTGCTCGGGCTGTCGACGGCCACCACGCCCGCCACGTCGGCCTCGGGACCGGCCCCCGGCGCGCATCGGACCGCGGCGAACGGTCACGGGTCGGCCGGCTTCTGGGCCCGCGTGCTGCGCACGTTGGAGTTCTGGCGCTGACGTCCGACGAGCAGGACCGGGCCGAGGTGGCCCGGCTGCTGGGCCGCCCTCCTGCCGCCGCCTTCGCCGTCGCCGTGCGCCGCCGAAGCGGCGCGATCGTCGTCATCGAGAACGCCCCCTTCCTCGACGACGGCAGGCCGATGCCGACGCGCTACTGGCTGGTGGACCCGGACCTGCGCGAGGCGGTGAGCCGCCTCGAGGCGGAAGGCGGGGTGCGCCGGGCCGAGGCGGCCGTCGATCCGGACGAACTGCGTGCCGCCCACGACCGTTACGCCGCCGGACGTAACGCGCTCGTCCCGGTCGACCACGTGGGGCCCCGTCCCTTCGGCGGCGTGGGTGGCACCCGCGTCGGCGTGAAGTGCCTGCACGCCCATCTGGCTTTCCTGCTGGCCGGGGGAGACGACCCGGTCGGTCGTTTCACGGCCGGCGAGCTCGGTCTCGACCTCGCCGAGTTCGTGCGTACCGCCGGTTCGTGACAGGGTGCCGGGGTGGGCACCTCCGGCCACCCCGGTGCACCGGTCGCCGCCGTCGACTGCGGCACCAATTCGACGCGTCTGCTCGTGACGGCGGCCGACGGCACGCCACTCGTCCGCGAGATGCGCATCACCCGCCTCGGCGAGGGCGTCGACGCCACCGGGGCGCTCGCACCGGCGGCCATCGAGCGCACTGTCACGGTGCTGCGGGACTACCGCCGCATGATGGACGACACCGGCGTCGGCGCCGCCCGCATGGTCGCGACCTCTGCGGCACGCGACGCGGCCAACGGCGGCGACTTCCTCGCCGCCGCCACCGAGGCGGTGGGGGTGCCCTGCGAGCTCCTCTCCGGCGACGAGGAAGGTCGGTTGTCGTTCACCGGCGCCACCGCGTCGCTGCCGCCCGGACTGGCCGCGGCCGAGCGTCTGCTCGTCGTCGACATCGGCGGCGGGTCCACCGAGCTCGTCGTCGGCCGGCCGGCCGATCCCGCCTCGGCCCGGGCCCGGTCGGTCGACATGGGCTGCGTGCGGGCGAGCGAGCGCTATCTGCTCCACGACCCGCCGACGGCGGCCGAGCTGGCCGACGCCGGCGCCGGGGTGCGCGCCCTGCTGGATGCCGCCCTCGGGGAGCTGCCCGAGGTGCCCCACGGCGGGACCGTCGTCGGGCTCGCCGGCACCGTCTCCACGCTCGCCGCCCTCGAATTCGGCGTGCGCGAGTACCGCCGCGAGGCGTTGCACCACCGCGTGCTGCCCCGCGCCGCGGTGCACGCCTGGCGCGAGCGTCTGGCCGGCGAGGACGCCGCCGCCCGACTGCGGCGACCGGGCATGGTGGCGGGCCGGGCCGATGTCATCGTCGGTGGCGTGCTCGTCCTCGACTGCGTCATGGACCTGTGCGACCTGGCCGACTGCCTCGTGTCCGAGGACGACATCCTCGACGGCATGGCCGCCGGCCTGCGCCGCCCGCCGGCGCCCTGACCTGGGGGACCGCGGGGCCCACCGGGTATTTGGGTACCATGCTCGGACGCCCCAAGCGCCCTCGGTCGCCGTCGCGCCGCGGGTTGCAGCGTCTCCAGAGGACCACGTGACCGACAACGGCAACCATCGAGCTGCGGGGGAGCCCACTGCGGGCACGGCCCCGACGGCCGACGCCCCCGTGGTCGTGGTGGGGGCCGGCCCGGCCGGTCTCACCGCCGCCTACGCCCTGACGAAGGCGGGCGTGCCCGTCGTGGTCCTCGAGGCCGACGACGTGGTGGGCGGCATCTCGCGCACGGTCGAGCGCGAGGGATGGCGCTTCGACATCGGGGGCCACCGCTTCTTCACCAAGGTGACGCCGGTCGAGGAGCTGTGGCACGAGATCCTCCCCGACGAGGACTTCCTCCTGCGGCCCCGCATGAGCCGCATCTACTACGACGGCAAGTTCTACGACTATCCCATCCGCCCCTTCAACGCCCTGCGCAACCTCGGCGTCGTCGAGGCCGTCCGCTGCGTGGTGTCCTACCTGTGGGTGCGGGTGCGCCCGCCGAAGGACCAGTCGACGCTCGAGGGCTACATCGTCGCCAACTACGGGTGGCGCCTGTACCGGCACTTCTTCAAGACCTACAACGAGAAGGTGTGGGGCGTGCCGGCCTCGGAGCTGTCAGCCGACTGGGGCGCGCAGCGCATCAAGGGCATGTCCCTGTGGAAGGCGGTGTGGGAGCCGATGCGCACCCGCCTCGTGGGCCGGCGCGCCGACAAGAGCAAGCAGGTCACGAGCCTCATCGAGGAGTTCCAGTATCCGAAGTTCGGGCCCGGGATGATGTGGGAGCGCTGCCGGGACCTCCTCGTCGACGCCGGGGTCCCGGTGCTCATGGCCGCGTCGGTGCGCAGCATCGAGCGCGGCGCGGGCGGCGCCACGGCCGTCGTCTACGAGCACGAGGGGGCCACTGTGCGCCAGACGGCGTCCCATGTGATCAGCTCCATGCCCTTGTCGGGCCTGGTGCGGGCCATGGACCCGCCGGCTCCGGCGCCGACGCTCCGGGCGGCCGCCGATCTCCACTACCGCGACTTCCTCACCGTCGCCCTCGTCGTCCCCGCCCACCGGGGATTCCCCGACAACTGGATCTACATCCACTATCCGGGCGTCAAGGTCGGGCGGATCCAGAACTTCGGGTCGTGGTCGCCGTTCATGGTGAAGGACGGCTACACCTGTCTCGGACTCGAGTACTTCGTGTTCGAGGGCGACGAGCTGTGGTCCTCGTCGGACGACGAGCTCGTGGCGCTCGCCACGAAGGAGCTCGCCGCCATCGGGCTCGTCCAGCCCGGCGACGTGGAGCGCGGCTACGTGGTGCGCATGCCGAAGGCCTATCCCGTCTACGACGAGGGCTACACGGCGGCCGTGGACGCCGTCCGGGATTTCGTCGCCGCCGAGGTGCCGAACGTGCACCCCGTCGGCCGCAACGGGATGCACAAGTACAACAACCAGGACCACTCCATGTACACGGCCCTGCTCACCGCCGAGAACATCGCCACCGGGTCGGACCACGACGTGTGGGCCGTCAACGTGGAAGAGGAGTACCACGAGGAGAAGGGCGGGTCGGCGTCGGCGCCCGCCTCCGGCACCGGACGCGACGCGCCGGTGCTTCCCCGGCGTCAGCCGGCGACGGCGAGCGCCGGGGTGACGGCGTCGGCCACCCTCGACGAGAAGGCCTCCAGCCCGCAGTAGCGCTCCTCGGCGTAGCGGCGCCCCTGGTCGCCGAGACGCCGGCGCGTGCGCTCGTCACCGAGCGCCTCCACGCACCAGCGCAGGTCCCCGGGACCGTCGAACCACAGTCCTCCCCGCGCCACGTGTTCGCGCGCCCGACTGTCGGCGGGCGCGACCACCGGCGTGCCGTAGAGGAGGGCGTCGAGGGTGCGCCGCCCGTAGAGCCGCCCGGGCCGGACGTCGACGACCGCCGCCGCCCAGGCGATCAACCGCAGCATGTCGCTGCCGCGCTCGACGGCGGAGGTCTGGCGCTCCTCGCCCTCGTGGCACAGCACGAAGCGGTCGCTCGCGGCGATGGCCACGGCCGTCCCCTCCACCCCCGGCCGCAGGAGGGCGACCGCCGTGTTGGGCCACGCGGCGGCCTCCCACGGCACGTCGGTCACCGCCAGCACGTAGCGCAGGTCGGCCGTGAACGTATTCGGCTCGCGCCGCACGCTGTCGTTGGCCGCGAGGGGCAGCCCCACGTGGCGGACGGCGAGCCCGGGGGCCACCGCCCGCACGGCGTCGGCCTCGGCGTCGGTGAAGACGAGCGCGACGGCCGCGGCGTCGAAGACCGGTCGCAGGGCCCGGTGCTCGAGCCGGTCGCCGCTCGCCGCCAGCGGGACGAGCACCACGGGCACGCCGGGGCAGACCGACCGCGCCAGGCGCAGCGCGCCGGTCTGTGTGGCGTCGCCCACCACCACGAGATCGGGATGCACGGCCCGCAGGTGCGCGGCTGCCGCCTCCCACTGCTCCTGGCCCTCGTCGAGCAGCGCGTCGACGTCGTCCGGCGACGCGCTCTCGTTGGCGTGCCCGGTCGACAGCGCGTCGAGCAGCACGGCGCGACGCGCCGTCACCGCCGCCGGGGGGGCGGAGGCCAGCTCCTGCACGGTGAAGGGTCCGTCGAAGGTGCCCCGCGCCGATGCGCCCTGCGGCGTCAGCACGTGCACGTCGGCCGACAGGGCGAGCGACCCGGCCACCTGGCGCAGCGCCCACCCGCCTTCGCCCCGCGCCGACCAGCGCGGAGCGAGCACGGCCACCCGTGGCCGCCCGTCGCCCCCGCGACGGTGGAGGTAGGTCGTCACCGCGTGCCCGCCACGCCGGTCACGAGGCGCCGGCGTGCTCCCCGCCGGGCACGTGCACATCCAGCCAGGCGGCGAGGCGTGCCTCGTTCTCGGCCTGGGCGGCGAAGCGCTCGGCCATGACGGTGGCGAGGTCGTCGCAGCGACGCGCCAGGGTCTCGTTCGTCCGCACGACCTGGGCCAGCAGCTCGCGCTCCTGGAGCAGGTAGTGGCCGAGGACGCGGAAGACGATCCGACCGACGAGGCGGCCGAGCAGGGCTCGGGGCCCCCGCCCGCCGCCGGGACGGTCGGGCAGGGCCCAGTGGCCGTGCAGGAAGGCCAGCGACTCCTCGGCGCGCACCGGGTGCTGGCGCAGCAGCGACAGCGACGTGGACGGCGGGAGCGGCGACCACGCCAGGGACCTGCGGTCCTCGTGCAAGCGGTCGAGCAGCTCCCTCGGATCGAGCTCGCCGTCGTCCATCGGAGCGCCTCCTTGCCTACGCGACGGTGCCGCCGGCACCGCGCACTGCGTGGGCCCGACGGCGACGAGCCATGCTACCTGGCCTGCCGGGCCGCTCAGGGGTCCGGTGCTACCTTTTGCAGGTCCTGGCGAGGCCGACCGCACGCGTCGCCGGTGCGCCGTCCGCCCCCATGCCGCCCTCTTCCGGTTCCCCTCCGCCCGGCTCACCGGACGCAGGCCGTGCGGCCGCCGCCCTGCGCCGCCTGGCCGACGACGTGGTGGCGCTGCTTCCCCGGACCCCGCCGCGACCGGCCGGGGGGCTGCCGTGGGGAGCCGACGCCGCCAGTGACCACCTGCGCTACCGTTACTGGGACGCCGAGCGCCGGGCCCGGACCGGACCACCGCCACCGCAGGCCTCCGAGGGCCCGCTCGTCAGCGTGGTCGTCCCCGTGTACCGGCCCGAGCTCTGGTACTTCCGCGCCGCGGTCGCCTCGGTGCAGGCACAGACCTACGGGCACTGGGAGCTGTGCCTGTGCGACGACGCGTCGGGCGACGCCGAGCTCAGCGCGGCCATGGCCGCCATGGCGGCCGCCGATCCGAGGATCAAGATCACCGCCCTCGAGCGAAACGGCGGGATCTCGCGGGCCACCAACGCCGCGTTGGCGCTCGCCCGGGGTGAGCTCGTGGCCCTGCTCGACCACGACGACACCCTCGAGCCCGACGCGCTGGCCACGGTGGTCGACGTCGTGGCCGCGCACCCCGACGCCGACGTGCTCTACAGCGACGACGACAAGATCGACGCGGACGACGTCGCCTACCAGCCGCACTTCAAGCCCGACTGGAGCCCCGACCTGCTCCTGTCCTACCCGTACATGGGACATCTGCTCGTGGTGCGCCGGCGCCTGCTCCACGACATCGGCGGGTTCCGGCCCGAGTTCGACGGCAGCCAGGACTTCGACGTGATGCTGCGGGCGACCGAACAGGCCCGGCGCGTGGTGCACATCCCCCGGGTGCTGTACCACTGGCGCGCGGTGGCGGGATCGGCCGCGGGGGACAGCGCGGCCAAGCCATGGGCGCACGACGCCAGCCGGCGGGCGGTGGCCGACGCCATGACCCGGCGCGGCGTCGCCGGTCGCCTCGACGACGGGCCCTTCCCCGGCGCGTACCACGTGCGCCGGGCCGTGGCCGGCGATCCGCTCGTGTCGGTCCTCGTGCCCTTCCGCGACCAGGCGGCGATGACGGCGCGCTGTCTCGACTCGCTCGCCCTCGAGGCCGAACGGCACCGGATCGAAGTGGTGCTCGTCGACAACGGGAGCGTGGAGCCCGAGACGGCCGCGCTGCTCGCCCGAGTGACCGGGGACGTGACGGTGCTGCGCGACGACGGACCGTTCAACTGGTCCGCCATCAACAACCTGGCCGCGTCGCGGGCGCGCGGCGACTATCTGCTGTTCCTCAACAACGAC
>DASRBM010000355.1:0-2998 GCA_035653635.1 Acidimicrobiales bacterium
GGCGGCGTGTTCAACTTCGGCGACGCGGCCTTCTACGGCTCGACCGGCGCCACCCCCGACCCCGACCCCGCCGCCCATCTCGTCCCCACCCGGTCCGGCGCCGGGTACTGGATCGTCGACCAGAACGGCACGGCCTACGACTTCGGCAACGCCTCGGGGGCGCCGCCCACCCAGGCCCTCGTGTTCAACCCGGTGACGCCGGGCGACAAGGCGCTGCTGTTCGCCTTCTACCAGTTGGGCAAGCCCTACATCTGGGGCGGGAACGGACCGGTCGGCTACGACTGTTCCGGACTGGCCCTCGCCTCGTGGTCGCACGGCGCCGGCGTGGCCTTCGCCCGGGTGTCCAACGACCAGTACCACACGGCCGGTGTGCCGGTGCCGTTCTCCGACCTGCAGGCGGGCGACCTCGTGTTCTGGGCCACCGACACCACCGACTGGACCACCGTGGACCACACGGCCATGTACGTGGGCGGGGGCCGCATCGTGGAGGCGACCGGCGACCACGTGCAGCTCAACTCGCTCGACCAGTGGGGTGCGGGCGGGCTCATGACCACGGCCCGCCGCCCCTGACCTGGGCCTCCGGCGGCCTGCCGCGGTCCTGTCGGCGGGCCCGTCCCAGGGTGGTGCCACCGGGGTATCCCGCCGTTTCGCGCCCAGCGGCGGCGGGGTAGGAGACGACCCGAAGACCGGCGCCCGAGGTTCGGGCGCGTCCCGATGACGACCGACTGATGACCGAGACGCTCGATCGCCAGGAAGGCCGGCGCTCCGGACCGGGCGCCGACAGCCGCCGCAGCGGCTTCCGACACGAGGCCTTCTTCTATGCCGGCATGGAGGACTTCGCCGAAGGCGTCGCCTCCTTCGTCCGGGGTGGGCTCGACGCCGGGGAGCCCGTCATGGTCGCCCTCCGCCGGGGGGAGATCGAGCTCGTGCGGCGCAAGCTCGGAAATCGGGCCGACGACGTCGCCTTCGTCGACATGGCGCAGCTCGGGCGCAACCCGGCCCGGATCATCCCGGCCTGGCGCCAGTTCGTGGCCGCCCATCCCGACGAAGCCGTGCGTGGCGTGGGGGAGCCGATCTGGTCGGGGCGCAGCCACGACGAGGTCGAGGAGTGCCAGCTCTACGAGACCCTGCTCGACGTGGCCCTCGGCGACCCGGCCGACGGCTTCTGGCTCCTGTGCCCCTACGACGTCGACCTCCTCGACGCAGCCGTGCTCGGCGAAGCCCGGCGGTCGCACCCCTACGTCGCCGAGGGTGGCCACTCGGGGACCAACCCCTCCTTCCGTTCGAACATGGGGGCGGTGGTGCTCGACACCGCTCTGGCCCCGCCGAGCGGTGACGTGCACGAGCTCGAGTTCGACGAGCAGAGCCTCCCCGCAGTCCGGCGCTCGGTCACGGAGTGGGCCGGCAGCCATCTGACTCCCGAGCACACGACCGACATGGTGCTCGCCGTGCACGAGATCGCCACCAACAGCATCCGCCACGGCGGTGGCGCCGGCCGGCTGCGGTGCTGGATGCACGAGGGCGCCATGTTCGTGTGCGAAGTGTCTGACGCCGGTCGTTTCGAACGGCCGCTCGTCGGCCGCGTGCAGCCGCCCACCGACGACGAAGTGGGGCGGGGGCTGTGGCTCGCCAATCAGCTCTGTGAGCTGGTGCAGGTGCGCTCCGGCCCCGAAGGCACGGTCGTG
Organism: Acidimicrobiales bacterium; assembly: GCA_035653635.1. GTDB lineage: Bacteria > Actinomycetota > Acidimicrobiia > Acidimicrobiales > UBA8190 > DASRBM01. Next base: position 1,686 of record DASRBM010000355.1, read on the forward strand.
CGCCTGCACAGCGCGTGCCACGGCCGTGACCACGCGCCGTCCGCGGCACGCTGAGCGCGCCACGCGCCTGAAACTTCAGCGAGTCTTGGGCCGGATCTCAGGATCTATTCAGCAGTAATGGGAAGGGTGGGGCGGTGCAGTCGGCCTTCCCACTCCATCGCAGGCGCTACGTGTCGTCCTTCGACGGACTGCGCGCCGTGCTCGTCGCCGGTGTGCTGCTCTATCACCTGACCGGCGCGCAGCTCTTCACGGCCACCGGCGAAGTCGCCGTCATCGCCTTCTTCGCGCTGTCCGGCTTCCTCATCACCTTCCTCCTCTTGGACGAGCAGCGCGCACGGGGCCGCATCGACCTGCGCGCCTTCTTCCGCCGCCGCGCCGTGCGCCTGGTGCCTGCGCTCGTGCTCCTGCTCGGGGTGTGGGCCGTGGTCGCGCTCGCCTTCCGGCGTGCCCCGTGGATCACCGCCGTCCCCGGCGGCGGCCCGGGCGGTCCCATGGCCGTGTCGACCGTGGCCGAGACCGTCGGTGCGGCGCTCGCCTATGTCACGAACTGGCTCGACGCCTTCGTGCAGTACAACCTGTGGACCGGGTACTCGCCGCTCGGCCATCTGTGGTCACTCGCGGTGGAGGAGCAGTTCTATCTGGTGTGGGGACCGGCCATGATGCTGCTCTGCCGGGTGCGGCGCGGCGGCTGGTGGATCACGGCGTTGGCGCTCGCCGCGCTGGCCGAGCCGGTGCTCCTCTACGGCGAGGGCACCAACCGCGTGTACTTCGGCACCGACACCCGCATGAGCGCGTTGCTCGTCGGCGCCGCGCTCGGATGGTGGTGGCGCAGCGGGCGCCTTGCCCGCCTGGAGCGCTCGGCGGCGACGCCGTGGATCGGCCTGGTGTCGGTGGCCGGCCTCGTCGTCGCCGGCATGGGCTTCCGCCACCCGACGGTGGCCTGGCAGTGGACGGGCGGCATCGTGCTCGCCTCGCTGGCGAGCGGGGGGATCGTCACCTATCTGGCCAACCGCTCCACCGTCGGAGGCGTGCCCGGTCTCCTCGGACGTCCGGCCATGGTGTGGCTCGGGCAGCGGTCGTACGCGGTGTACCTGTGGGGATACGTCTTCAACACCTGGTTCCGTTCGCTCGGGCCCCTCGCCGCCCCGCTCGTCGTCGCCTGCACGCTCGTCACCGCCGAGGCCTCCTACCGGCTGGTGGAGCAGCCGCTGCGTGCCCGCGGCCGTCGCGTCCGGGCCCCGGCACGCCCGCGCCCGGTGGTCGCACCCGCCCCCGTGGAGGTCCTGCCCGTGGCCACCCCGGCTCCGGAGCTC
>DASRBM010000356.1:0-9693 GCA_035653635.1 Acidimicrobiales bacterium
CCTCCCCGGCGTCGCCTCCCCAGTTGTCTTTCTGCCCCAGGTTCGACGTGAGCGGTGGCATGCGGGCGAGGAGCGCGACGGCCGCCTGCTCGTCGTCCGCCACCCCGGCCAGCGCCACCCGGGCGTCGGAGACGCGACCGCGCAGATGCCCGAGCAACCGGTCGTCGGGATTCGTGCACCGGTCGCCGAGCGCGAGCGCAGCGTCGATGGCCGCGAGGACGGGTTCCAGGCGGCACGGCGCGAGCGGGTGCGTGCGCCTCGCCTCGTCGATGGCGGTGACGACGTCGTCGTCGAGACGGTCCCAGTTGCTGTGCAGGCACCAGGCGACCTGCAGGATCTCCTGCTGGCCCAGTCCGAGCAGCAGACCCCGCAGCAGGTACGGCTCGGCCGAAGGGTCGTCGAGGAGGCGGTCGACGAAGGCGGTGACGGCCTGCTCGACCGCCGCCTGTTCCGCCACCGCGTCGAGCACGTCGAAGTCGGGGGGTACCCCGGCCGCCAGCGCGTGCTCCATGAGGATGCGCTGGGCGAAGGCGTGCAGGGTGCAGATGGCGGCTTCGTCGAGCTCGGCGGCGGCCGCGGCCAGGACCTCGTCCTCCGGCGCGGCGGCGGCCGCGGCCTCGACGGCGGTGCGCAGGCGGGCGCGGAGCTCGGCCGCGGCGGCTTCCGTGAAGGTGATCACCGCGATCTCGCGCAGCGGCACCCGCTGGTCGCGCACGAGGCCCACGACCCGTCCCACGAGCGCAGACGTCTTGCCGGTGCCGGCACCGGCCACCACCACGAGAGAGGTGCCGAGCTCGCCGGCGATGCGGCGGCGGGCGTCGTCGTCGCTCACCGCGCCGTCGCCGGCCGGAGCACTGCCGTTCCGGCCCGTCACCGCTCCACCTCGAGCGTCGACGCCCGCACGACGGCGTTCGCCACCGCATCGGGGACCTCGTCCTGCAGCAGATGATTGAGCGGGTCGAGCTCGGGGGCGCCGCGCTTGGTCGCCCACTGCCGGTCGCGGGTTGCCGGGCACACCCGGTCGAAGTCGCAGTAGAGGCAGACGTCGAATCCGGTGTCGCGCGGTGCTCCGGGGATGCCGGGGAAGAGTCCGTCCTCGATGCCGAGGGCGATGAGGGCGACCACGTCCGAGAAGTGCCGTTCCAGCTCGTCGGTGAGCTCCAGGTTGTAGGCGGCCGTGGCCCGTTCGGCCGACACCATCCAGTAGCGGGCCCGCACCGGTCCGCTCGTGGCGAAGCGCGACCGCGCCGCCATGGCGTAGAGCGGGAGCTGCAGACGGCGTCCCTTCACCACCGGGTCGCTCGTGAGCTTCGCCAGCCCCGCCTGCCGACCGGTTTTGTAGTCGGACACGACGAGCGCGCCCTCGGCGTCGCGGTCGACCCGGTCGGCCCTGCCCCGGAAGCGCACGGTGCGTCCGTCCACCAGCTGCACGGCGACCGCCGGTGCGCTGTCGTGCTCCTCCACGCCGAAGGAGAACTCGGCCGCGAGCGGCTCGAGATCGTGCTCCTCGGCGTGGAACATGCGCAGGTCGCGCTCGATGGCGGCCCGGTCGAGCCGCCACAGCAGGGACTTGCCCACCCTTCCCCCGGCGCCGGCCTCGTCGAGGTGCTCGGACGCGATGGCGAGCAGGCGGTCGAGCGAACGCGCCGCACCGTCGATGCGCTCGAGGAGGTACTGCTCCAAGATGGCGTGCACGAGCGAGCCACGGTCGCGGGCCTCGATGCGCCACAGGTCCTCCGGCAGCGTCCGCTCGTGGACGCCGAGCACGCGCTCGAAGAGGTAGCGACGCGGGCACTCGGCGTACGTCTCGAGGCGGGTGGCCGACACGGGCTGCTCGGGGTCGAACGGGGTCACCCGGCCCGGTCCGACGTTGCCGTCGAAGCGGGTGAAGGTCCGACCCGCCCGCGAGCGCACCGCCTCGAACCCGGCGGCGAGTTGCACGTCGCTCGCCACCGGACCGGTCGTGGCCGGGTCGGTGCCGGCCCGGCGCGCCGTGTCGAGCACCCGCAGGGTGAGCTCCGTGGCCGACAGAGCGGGACCGCCCTGGCGCAGCGAGGCGGCGAAGGAATCGACCTTCCGCACCGTCGTGGCCGCGTCCGTCAGCTCGTCGAGGAAGCGGCTCGCCGTCTGTTCGCGGCCCGAGCGGGGGTCCACGCGGGGGAAGGTGGCGAGGCGCACCTGCGCGCCGGCGCCCAGCGCGGCGGCGACGTCGTCGCACAGTTCCTGCTGGCGTCGGGCCCGGTTGCGCAGCGCGCCGGAGAGGTCCATGCGGCGGACCTCGTCGGGCAGGAGCGGGTCCTCGGCACCGGATCCGGGGACGACGGCGTCGGCCAGACCCACGACGGCCACCACATCGAAGGCCATCCCCCGGGCCTGGCCGAAGGGTCCCACGAACACGCCGTCGCCGACCCCGCCCACGCCGAGCTCGCGCATGTCGAGGGTGTGTTCGTGGAGTGCCGCGTCCACCGCTCGCCGGAACGTGGCGGCGTCGGGCGCGGCCTCGAAGGTGTCGAGCTCGCCGAGGGCGAGCACCGCCTCGCTCACCTGGTCGCGCGAGAGCCGCTGCTCGAGCGGCCATCCGTCGTCGAGGGCGAGATAGCGGTCGAGCAGGGCCACCGCCCACTCGGCCCGCCGCGTCCAGCTCGATCCCCCTGGTGCGGCCCGGGCGGCCAGGTCCTCGACGAAGGCCAGGAGCGCCTGCGCCTCGGCCGCGTCGCCGCCCCCACGCGCCGCAACGCGCTCCAGGCGCTCGCGCCACTGGGGCAGCCCGCGCACCACCCCGGCGTCGGCCGATACCGCCTGCCAGCGGCTGACCGGAACCGGCCGGCCGTCCGGACCGGTCCACAGCGGAGCCGACGACAGCCAGCCGAGTACGGCGTCGCGGGCGAAGTCCCCGGCGAGCAGGTCGAGCAGTCCGCGCAAGGCGCGGCCCGGCATGGTCTGCTCAAGATGCCGCCGGCCGGGCCCGTGGCACACGAGCCCCGACTGCTGCGCCACCTGCTCGACGAGCCGGCCGTAGCGCTCGCCCGGCGGGTGGAGGACGGCCTGGCGCCACAGCGGCGTCCCCGCCTCCGCCGCCGCCAGGACGGCACGGACGGCGGCGCGGGCCTCCTCCTCGGGGTCGGCGCACGGACGCAGTTCGGTCGCCGGCCGCCGGTTGCCGCGCACCGACTCCACGCCGAGCTGCGCGCCCAGACCGGCCACGACCGCGTCTTCGGCGGGCGCCATGGGCCCGAGGTCGAACAGGGCGAGTGGGCCCATGGCGGCAGGGCGCGACAGCGCCTCGAGTGCGGCCGTCCGCTCGTCGAGGGTGTCGGCAAGGCCGTGACGGTGGAGCTCGTCGCGCACGGCGAGCAGCACGTGCACGGCATGCCCGCCGTGGTCGGCGGAGAGGTTGCGGGCCATCGCCTCGAGACCGTCGAGGGTCCAGCGCCGCAACTCGGCGAAGGTGCGCTGCAGGGCGGCGAGGGCGCCGGGATGGCCGGCCAGGTGGCGCCAGCGCGGCCCGGACGCGGCGAGCACCGTCCTGATCGCCTCGCGCTCGAGCGCGGCGGGCGCGGCCCGCAGCTCCTGCCGGGCGAGCACCGGCGCCGCCAGCGACCGCACCAGACCCGCGGGCGTGGTGCACTCGACGTTGGCCACGCCGCCGCCGCCGCCGGGCTCGGCGCGCACCCCCGGTTGCGCGGCGGCGAGCGCCAGGGCGCGCCGGGTGGCGACCGCGCTGTAGACCGACGGGGTCACGACCGCGACCGGCGCCAGCGCGTCGCCCTTCTTCAGCCTGGTCACGGCCTCGAAGAGCGCATCGACGCCGCCGCCAGGGGCGTTCGGCGGCGCTGCATCGGTCATTCGGGCATCGTAGGACCCGGCTGTATCGTGCTCGCCCATGCGAAACGGGGACACCGCGTGGGTGCTCGTGAGCGCGGCGCTGGTGCTCTTCATGACCCCGGGCCTGGCGCTCTTCTACGTCGGCATGGTGCGCGCCAAGAACGTGCTGGCGGTCATCATGCAGAACTTCCTGTGCATGGCGCTGGTCACGGTGCTGTGGGCGGTGGTGGTGTGGAGCCTCGCTTTCGGTTCCGACGCCGGCGGCGGCCTGGTGGGGGGACTGGGGCTCGCCGGCCTCGGCGGCATGGCCAAGGGCATCCCCGGTTTCCACGGGCTCACCGTCCCCCCGTTGGCGGTGGTCGCCTTCCAATTGATGTTCGCCATCATCACGGCGGCCCTCATAAGCGGCGGCACGGTCGACCGGATGCGCTTCTCGGCCTTCGCCGTCCTCATCACCCTGTGGCTGTTCCTCGTGTACGCACCCCTCGCCCACTGGGTGTTCAGCCCCGAGGGCTGGCTCGCCCACCGCGGCGTCCTCGACTTCGCCGGCGGCACGGTGGTCGAGATCAATTCCGGTTTCTCGACCCTCGGTGTGGTGCTCGTCCTCGGGCGCCGGCGCGGCTGGCCGAGCGAGCAGATGGCGCCCCACTCGGTGCCGCTCAGCCTGCTCGGGGCCGGCATCCTGTGGTTCGGGTGGTTCGGCTTCAACGCCGGCTCGGCGCTCGCCGCCAATTCGGTGGCGGTCCACGCGCTTCTGAACACCCAGCTGGCGGCAGCGGCCGGGCTCATCGGCTGGATCCTCTTCGAACGGGTGAAAGAGGGCTTTCCGACCACCCTCGGCGCCGCGTCGGGCGCCGTGGCCGGCATGGTGGCCATCACGCCGTGCGCCGGATATCTGGCACCGATGGCCTCGCTCCTCGTCGGCGTGGCCGCCGGCGTGGTGTGCGCGGCGGCCGTGCGCCTCAAGTTCCGCCTCCGCTACGACGACTCGCTCGACGTCCTCGGTGTGCACGGTGTGGGCGGGCTCGTCGGCATGGTGATGCTCGGGTTGTTCGCCACCCGCAGCGTCAACCCGGCCGGGGCTGACGGCCTGCTCGTCGGCGGCGGCGTCCACCTGTTCGCCTGGGAGCTGCTCGCCGCGGTGGTGGCGGCCGTCTACTGCGTGGTGGTGACCGGGGGTCTGGCCCTCGCCGTCGACCGCGTCATGGGGCTGCGGGTCTCGCCCGAGGTGGAGTTCTCCGGCCTCGACCTGGCCCAGCACGCCGAGAGCGCGTACTCCTTCGGCGGCGGGGGGCGCGTCGGCGGGTGAGCGGCCGCGCCCCGGCGGGGCGACGGGATCAGGTCGCGGGCCGGAGGTGCACGGTGACGTCGAGCTTGGGTGCCCACCGGTCGGCGGACCGCACCACCTGGGCCAGGTGCGCAGCCAGACGCTCGCCTTGTGTGCGCGACACCGACGCGTCGGTGGACAGCTCCACGAGGAGGCGACCCGGCCGCCGGTAGACGGCGACCTCGGCCGACGTCGAGGGCGTCCCGTGCAGGCGCAGCTCCCACAGCAGAGCCTTGGCCGCGGCCGCCGTCTGCACCGGGAGCGGTGTCTCGGTCGCCGCGTCGACCGCATCCACCAGATCCTCGTCACCGACGGCAGTCGCCCACGGTCCATAGGGATGGCCCTCGGTCTCGCCCAGCACGAGCATCGGCAGGTGGCGCCGGGCCGCGCACAGCCCACCGCTGGCGAAGGGCGCCGGTTCGTCGGCCCGCACGTCGACCACCACGTCCACACCGGGCTCGTCGAGCGGGCACGGCCGTCCGGTCATGGCGTCGCACAGCACGCCCCCCGCGCCGATACAGGCGTGCACGCGGTGACCGGCGCCGCGCAGGACGCCGGCGGCGGCGAGGGCGCTTGCCGATTGCTGGTCGGGGATGAGGACGTCCACGGGGAGGGCTCCTTCGATCGCCGCCGGGGCAGGCCGCCGGCGGGATGCTGCGCTGGGGGTTGCCGTGAGCGTGCGCCAGCGGGAGCGGCCCGACCAGGGCCGAAGGTCCGTCGCCGCCGGCCGTACACTCGGGCTTCCGCCGCCATGGAGCAGCCCGACCCGTCCGTGTCCTCCCGCCTCCGGCGGCTGCGTTCGTCGGCCCTCGTGGGCCACGGCGGCGTGGCCTTCTTCCTGGCCACCGGGCTGGCGAGCGCATCGAACTTCGGCTTCCACCTCCTCATGAGCCGGCTGCTCGGGCCCGCCACCTACGGAGCGCTCGGCTCGCTCATCGGGCTCAGCACGGCCGTCACCCTGGCCGCCGCCGCCTTCGGCGCCGCGGTGACGCAACAGGCCGTGGCGTCGGCCGAAGGACACGTGCTCGTCCGCGCCGGTCGCACGATGCGGCGCACGGCGGCCGTCGCCACCGCCGCCCTGGCCGCTCTCGCTGCGTTGGCACCGGTGGTCGACGGGTTCCTCCATCTGTCATCGGCCGTACCGGCCCTGCTCTTCGGCGGTTACGTCGCGCTGGTGGTCGTGACCCAGGTGCCCCAGGGCCTGCTCATCGCGGCACTGCGCTTCCGGGTGGTGGCGGTGTCGCAGGCCGGGGGAGCGCTCGTCCGCCTCGGCGCCGGCGCCCTGTTCGTGCACCTGGGCTGGGGTCTCGATGGGGCCATGGCCGCGCTCGTGGCCAACGCAGCGGTGTCGTTGGCGGTGCTGCTGTGGCCGCAGTGGCGACTGGCCCGCACCGGCGGGCACGCCGGCACGACGACCCTGCGTATCCGGGCTCGCCACGCCACGCTCGCCGTGCTGGCACTGTGCGGGACCTCGGCCTTCACGGCCGTCGACAGCTTCCTCGCCCGCCACTACCTGGCGGCGAGCGCCTCGGGCTACTACGCCGCCGGCGCCACCGCGGCGCGCATCGCCCTCTTCCTGCCGGCCTCGATCGGCATGCTCGCCTTCCCCCATCTGGCCGCCGAGGGCGGCCGGGGGGCACACGCGCGCCGGGTGCTCGGCGAGGCCACCGCGGCGGTGGCGGTGCTCGGCACCGCCGCGGCCGTCGTGCTGGTGGCGGCCCCGCACCTGGTCGTGGACGTCCTCTTCGGCTCCGGCTACGCACCGGCGGCGCCGGTGCTCCGGGTGCTGGCTCTTCCCGCCGCCGCCGTCGGTGTGGTGACCGTCTGGGTCTACGGGTTGCTGGCCCGCCGTTCGTCCTGGGCCCTCGTGACCTGGGCCGGTATCGCCGCCCTGTGCGCCGGCATCACGGTCGTCCACGCGAGCACCTTGGCCGTGGCCTGGGTCGTGCTGTTCGTGACGGCCGGCCTCCTCGTGGCGGGCGGCGTCCTCGTCGTGGGCCCACCCGGCTCGAGGCGCCGGCGGGTCCCGGCCGGTCCCGCCGGCGACGGTCCGGTCCGGCCGGCGGGCGTCCATACTGGGGAGCCGATCGTGTCGCCGACGCCAGCTGGGAGCCCGTAGCCGTGACGCCCGAACGCCCGCACGGCGGGTCCTCGCTCGGATCAGAGCACGCACCGGCCGGCGACATGGCGCACGCGCCGGCCGGCGACATGGCGCTCGCACCGGCCGGCGACATCGAGCTCAGCATCGTCGTCCCGTACTACAACCCGGGCCCCGCGCTCGCCGGCAACCTGCGGGCAATCGTGGCCACCTTGGAGGCGACCGGTCTCGGCTTCGAGGTCGTGGCCGTGTCCGACGGGTCCACCGACGGCAGTCCCGAGGACATCGCGGCGGCGGCCGGGCACCGCCTGCGCCTGCTCGCCCTGCCGTCCCACGTCGGCAAGGGCGAGGCCCTGCGGATGGGTCTGCGCGAGGGCCGTGGCCGCTACGTCGGCTTCATCGACGCGGACGGGGACATCCCCTTCGAGCTGCTCGGCACCTTCCTCGGCGAGATCCGCACGGGATCCGTCGACATCGTGATCGGCAGCAAGAGGCACCCCGCCTCGGACGTGGTCTACCCGCCCCTTCGGCGCCTCTACAGCTGGGGGTACCAGCAGCTCGTCCGCCTGCTCTTCCGTCTCGACGTCCGCGACACCCAGACCGGCATCAAGATCCTGCGGCGCGAGGTACTCGAATCGGTGCTGCCGCAGATGTTCGAGAAGCGCTTCGCCTTCGACCTGGAACTGCTCGTCGTGGCCAAGATGGCCGGCTACGACCGCATCGCCGAGCTCCCGGTGCGCATCGGGAAGCGCTTCCACAGCACCATCTCCATGGCTGCCGTCCTCGGCATCGTGGCCGACACCCTGACCATCTGGTGGCGCCTGCGCGTCCGCCGCTCCTACGGACGGCACGACCGCCCGGGGTGACCGGGACAACTCACAGACCGGATTCCGCCCTTTCCCAGCCTCCTCCCAGCCGAATGGGGAATCCTGGCCGCAACCAGGGTAGGCGGACCCCGAACGATCAGGAGGTTGGGCAGCGGTGAGGATCCTCGTGCTGGGTGGAGACGGCTATCTCGGGTGGCCCACGGCGCTGCACCTGTCCCGTCGAGGACACGACGTCGGCGTGGTCGACAATTTCGTCCGCCGCCAGTACGACCACGAGATGGGTGTGGACAGCCTCGTCCCCATCCTGCAGCTGAGCCAGCGTGTCCGGCTGTGGAACGAGGTATCGGGCCTCGATCTCGACACCTACGTGGGCGACCTCACCGACGCGGACTTCGTCGACACGGTCGTGTCGCGCTTCGAGCCCGACGCCATCGTGCACTTCGCCGAGCAGCGTTCCGCGCCGTACTCGATGATCGACCGCAAGCACGCGGTCTACACGCAGGTGAACAACGTCGTCGGCACGATGAACCTGCTGTACGCCATCGCCGAGCACGACCCCTCCATCCACCTCGTGAAGCTCGGGACGATGGGGGAGTACGGCACGCCCAACATCGACATCGAAGAGGGCTTCATCGAGATCACCCACAAGGGCCGCACCGACCTGCTGCCGTACCCCAAGCAGCCGGGCTCCTTCTACCACCTGTCCAAGGTGCACGACAGCCACAACATCCAGTTCGCCTGTCGCATCTGGGGTCTGCGCGCCACCGATCTCAACCAGGGCGTCGTCTACGGCCAGCAGACCGACGAGACGACGATGCACCCCGGCCTCGCCACCCGCTTCGATTACGACGGCGTGTTCGGCACCGTGCTCAACCGCTTCTGCGTGCAGGCCGTCGTCGACCACCCGCTGAGCGTCTACGGCAAGGGCGGCCAGACCCGGGGCATGCTCGACATCCGCGACACGCTCGCCTGTGTGGAGCTGGCGCTCTTGCACCCCGCGGAGGAGGGCGAGTTCCGCGTCTTCAACCAGTTCACCGAGTCGTTCTCGGTGCTGCAGCTCGCCGAGATGGTGGCCGACGCCTACCCGGGAAAGGTGCGCATCGAGCACGTGGAGGACCCACGCGTGGAGAAGGAGGATCACTACTACCGGGCGGCCCACACCAAGCTGCTCGACCTCGGGCTCGTGCCCCATCTCCTCGGCCCCTCGACCCTGCGCGACATCCTGGCCGTGGCCGACGCCCACCGCGATCGCGTCGACCCCCTCGCCATCGCCCCGACGGTGCAGTGGCGCACCACGGCGAGCACTTTGCCGACCGCCTCGGGCCGCCCCGTCGGCTGACCGCCGTCACCTGCGCCCGCCGGACGCCGCGTCGGCGGGCTGAACCGGCACCGGGCCCGTAGCCGGCCGTTTCGGCGGCCCCGCGACCCACCGGTATCGTCGTCCAATGGCTCGGCGACGCGCCCGCTGGCGGCGGAACGTGAGCCGGGGCCTCACCCGCTGGGTGTTCCCGGCGCTGGCGGTGGCCTTCGTCGTGGCCCTGCTCATCGGCGGCGTGGCCGACATCGGGCGCGCCTCGGGTGGATACCGCCAGACCGTCGACCGTGGCTTCGGGGCG
>DASRBM010000357.1:0-5958 GCA_035653635.1 Acidimicrobiales bacterium
GGTCGTCGAGGTGCGCGGCGCGGGGGGACGGTGGACGACGGAACAGCACTGGACGCTCCGGGGCACCGCCCACGCCGAGATCGGAAGTCGCTGACTGACCGATCAGTCCACTACGGCTAACGTGCGCCCGATGGCCGTTTCCACCGCCTCGAGCACCGGCACCACCGCTCCGTCCTCACCCGGTCCGGATGGGACGGCGCGCAGGGGGCGCCCCCGTGCGGTGCGCCGGGCCATGAGCGTGGAAGAGAAGGAGGAGCGCCGCCACGACATCCTGGCCGCGGCCAAGAAGGTCTTCGCCGGCAACGGCTTCCACGCCACGACCATCGCCGAGGTGGCCCGTGAGGCCAACCTGTCGTACGGGTCGATCTACTGGTACTTCGACTCGAAGGACGCGCTGTTCCACGAGCTCATGGAGTCCGAGGGACAGGCGCTGCGCCACCACGTCACCGAGGCGCTCACCACCACCCCGTCGGCCGGCGCACCCGACGCGCCCTTCCGCGCCGCGGTGAAGGCCACCTTCGAATTCTTCGAGGCCGACCGGGCCCTCGTGAAGCTGCTGTTCCGCGACTCCTACGCCCTCGGCGACCGCTTCGAACGCCACCTCTTCGGCATCTTCGAGGAATTCGTCGCCGACATCGACAAGGTGGTGGCCGACGCCCAGGCGCGGGGCCTCGTGGTCGACCGCCCGCCCCGGGCCGTCGCCTTCGCCGTGGCCGCGCTCGTGGGCCAGGTGGCCCACCGGAGGGTCGTCACCGACGACGGGATGTCGGCCGACGAGGCCGCCGACTTCGTGGTGTCGCTGCTCCTCAACGGCCTGCGTCCCCGCTGACGACCGTGGCCCTCGATCCCGCCCGCACCCCCGTCCTCGTGGCCGCCGGTCAGTGCCTGACCCGCCGGGCGCCGACGACGGCCGTGGCCCTCGCCACCGAGGCCGCCGAGGCCGCCTTCGCCGACGCACCCAAGCTGCGTGACGCCGTCGACCGGGTGGCCGTCGTCAACATCCTCGCCCCGGCACCGAAGTCGGCCGCCTCGGCCGTCGCCGAGCGTCTCGGGCTTCCCCCCGGCCAGCGCCAGGTGAGCACCATCGGTGGCAACTCGCCGCAGTCGCTCGTCACCCGGGCCGCCGCCGCCATCGCCGCCGGCGAGATCGAGACCGTCCTCATCGCCGGCGCCGAGGCGCAGCGCTCCAACAAGCTCGCCGGGGCGCCCGCGCCGGACGTGACCGAGCCGGCCGGCGATCCCGACGAGGTCGTGGGGGACGACCGGCCGGGCGTCGGCCCGGCCGAGCTCGCCATCGGGCTCCTCGCCCCCGTGCACGTCTATCCCCTCTTCGAGAGCGTGCTCGCGGCGCGCGCCGGGCGCACCTTCGAGGAGCAGCGGACGCATCTCGGTGCGCTCATGGCCCGTTTCACCGAGGTCGCCGCCGGCCACCCCGTGGCCTGGTTCCCCGAGCGCCGGACACCCGGCGAGCTGAGCGCCCTGGCCCCCGACAACCGTCTGGTGGCCGAGCCCTACCCGAAGCGCATGTGCGCCGTTATGGCCGTCGACCAGGGGGCAGCCGTGCTCGTCACCTCGCTCGCCGCCGCCCGGCGCGCCGGGGTGGAGGACCGGGCCGTGTACGTGTGGTCGGGGGCGGAGGCGGCCGACGTGTGGTTCCCCTCCGAGCGCCCCGATCCCGGCACGTCGCCCGGGATCGCAGCCGCCACCGGCGCCGCCCTGAGCGCGGCCGGCATCGGCGCCGACGACGTGGCCGCCTTCGACTTCTACTCGTGCTTCCCCTGCGTGGTGCAGATGGCGGCCGAGGCCGTCGGGATCGCCCTCGACGACCGGCGCGGGCTCACCGTCACCGGCGGTCTGCCCTACTTCGGCGGGCCGGGCAACGACTACACGCTGCACGCCATCGCCACCATGGCCGACCGGATCCGCTCGGGCGGCGGCACCGGGCTCGTGACGGGCGTCGGCTGGTACGCCACCAAGCACGCGGCCGGCGTCTACGGCGACCGCCCGCCCGCCGACGGCTGGCGGCGGGGCGACACCTCCGCGGCCCAGGCCGCCATCGACGCCACGGCCGCCCCGCTCGCCGCCGAAGGCGACGGTCCAGCCCTGGTGGTGGCGTCCACCGTGGTGGCAGGGCGCGACGGAGCACCGACCGGCGCACCGGCCATCGTCCGTCTACCCGACGGTCGCCAGCTGGCCGTGGCCGTGGAGGACGACGAGCTGCCGGCCCTCGCAGGCCGGAACCTGGTGGGCACGACGGTGCAGGTGCGCGGCACCCGCTACCGGCCCGGGCCGTGACCCGGTTCGCCCCGGACGCCGCCCACGGGCCAGACTCCACCACGATCTGCACGGACTTCCGTCGCGCCGCCCCCGCGGCGCCCGAGCACGAGAGGAGTGGCCATGTCGGCAGTCGAGCGTGAACGCCGGGGACATGTCGAGATCCTGACCATCAACCGTCCCGAGGCGCGCAACGCCATCAACGGCGACGTGACCGCGGCGATGGGGGCCGCCCTCGACGCGTGCGCCGACGACGACGACTGCTGGGTGGTGGTGCTCACCGGGTCGGGCGACAAGTCCTTCTCGGCGGGGATGGACCTGAAGGCCTTCGCCTCGGGTCAGGGAGCGGGCATCATCGACGCCAACGGCTTCGGCAGCATCACCCGCCGCAGGTTCGCCAAGCCCATCATCGCGGCGGTGAACGGCACCTGCCTCGCCGGCGGCTGCGAGATCATGCTCAGCTGCGACCTCGTGGTGGCGGCCGATCACGCCGTGTTCGGCATCCCCGAGGTGAAGCGCGGTCTCGTGGCCGGAGCCGGCGGCCTCGTCCGGCTCCCCCGGCGCATCCCCCGCGCCGTGGCGCTCGAGCTGGCCCTCACCGGCGAGCCCATGAACGCCGACCGGGCGTACCAGATCGGGCTCGTCAACAAGGTCGTGCCCGCCGCCGATCTCATGAAGGAGGCCGTGGCACTGGCCGAGCTCATCGCCGACAACGCGCCGCTCGCCGTGCGCACCTCCAAGAAGGTCGTCATCGAGAGCGCGGATCTGTCGGAGGAGGACGCCTGGAAGCTCAACGACGGCAGCTTCGCCGAGATCTTCTCCTCGGCCGACGCCATGGAGGGCGCGGTGGCCTTCGCCGAGAAGCGCAAGCCGAACTGGCAAGGCAAGTAGGCGGCGGTGGCCCTTCTCGGTGTCACGGCCGGGGGTCTCGCCCCGGCGGTCGACGGCATCCGCCTGTCGCTGCACGTGCTCGCCGCGGCTGTGTGGGTCGGCGGCCAGATCACGCTGGCCGGCCTCGTCCCGACCGCGCGCGGCATCGGACCCGAGGCCCCGAAGGCGCTGGCCCGCGCCTTCGGCCGGGTGCAGTGGCCCGCCTTCGTGGTGCTGCTCGCCACCGGCGTCTGGAACATGTCGGCCGTGTCGAAGGGCCAGCCCCACGCCTGGCAGGTGCTCGTCGGGGTGAAGGTGGCGGTGGTGCTCCTGGCCGGGGCGGCCGCCTACCTGCACACCCGGTCGACGAGCAAGGCCGGCCTCGCCGCCTGGGGAGCGGTCAGCTCCCTGACGTCGCTCGCCGCGCTGGTGATGGGGGTCTTCCTGGCCGGGTGACCGGGGCCCGGCGGCCACGAACGGTGGCCGGGGGTCTAGGCTTTACGCCGTAGGTGCGGGATCCCGCCGGCGGGCGGGGAAAAGAAGGAAGTGAGCGCCGTGCACCCAGTCCTCGCAGAGATCTTCGGTCCCGACCTCATCATCGTGATCATCGTCGTGGCCGTCGTGCTGTTCGGTGGCAGTCAGATCCCGAAGCTGGCCCGGTCGCTGGGCTCGGCCCAGTCCGAATTCAAGAAGGGTCTGTCGGAGGGCTCGGGCAAGAACGCCGCCGAGGCGGGCACCACCGAGCCGGCCAAGGAGCAGGCGAAGGAGTAGCCGGGCCGCCCGGCACCAGCCGGGCGACGGCCCCCAGCCGGTCCTAGGCTCCCCGCCACGCGGCGGGAAGGAGCCCCGGTGGCAGACGACGACGTCCTGCAGGTGGCCGACAAGCTGTGGCGCGGCGAGATCGACATCGCCTCGCTCCATCCGGTGGGCGGTTACATCGGCGGCATCGCCGAGATCACCGACGGCGTCGCCTTCGTGCCCTCGTTCGCCAACGTGTCGGCCTTCTCCACCGACGACGGGCTGATGCTCGTGGACACCGGCTCCACCTTCGTGGCCGAAGCCGTCCACACCACCCTGCGGACCTGGTCCGACAAGCGACTGCACACGGCCGTTTACTCCCACGGCCACATCGACCACGTCTTCGGCGTGCCCGTGTGGGAGCGGGAGTCGGCCGACAAGGGCTGGCCCGCGCCGGTGGTGGTGGCGCACGAGGCCCTGCCGGCGCGCTTCGACCGCTACGTCTTCACCGCCGGCTACAACGAGATCATCAACCAGCGGCAGTTCGGCGTGCCGGGCCTGCGGTGGCCGACCGAGTACCGCTACCCGGACCGCACCTACGAGCAGGCGCTCGACCTCGACGTCGGCGGCACCGCCTTCGCCCTGCACCACGCCCGGGGCGAGACCGACGACCACACCTGGACCTGGATGGCCGAGCGCAAGGTGCTGTGCTGCGGCGACCTCTTCATCTGGGCCTCCCCGAACGCCGGCAACCCCCAGAAGGTGCAGCGCTACCCCCGCGAGTGGGCCGCCTCGCTGCGCGAGATGCTGGCGCTCGAGCCCGAGTTCCTGCTGCCGGGCCACGGGTTCCCCGTCCTCGGGGCCGACCGGGTGCGCCAGGCCCTCACCGACACGGCGGAGCTCCTCGACTCCCTCGTCGACCAGGCGCTCGCCCTCATGAACGCCGGCGCCCGCCTCGACGAGGTCCTCCACGGCGTGCAGGCTCCCGCCCACCTGCTCGAGCGGCCCTACCTGCAGCCCGTGTACGACGAGCCGGAGTTCATCGTCCGCAACGTCTGGCGCCTCTATGGCGGCTGGTGGGACGGCAATCCGGCCAGCCTGAAGCCGGCGCCGGAGTCGGCGCTCGCGGCCGAGCTGGCCGAGCTGTGCGGTGGCCCGACCGTCCTGGTCGACCGGGCCCTGCTCCTGCTCGAGGAGGGCCGGCGCCAGGGTGACGAGGAGGCGCTGCGCCTGGCCGGGCACCTGGCCGAGCTCGCCTCGTTGGCGGCACCGGAGGACGCCGGGGTGCAGCGGGCGCGGGCCACGGTGTTCGCGGTGCGGGCCGAGGTGGCGACGTCCACCATGGCCAAAGGCGTCTTCAATTGGGCGGCGCGCGAGTCGACGGCCAAGGCCGCTGAGCAGGGGTGACCGGGCCCCGTCGCGGGCCGCGCGGCGGGCCGTCGTCAACTACTACTCCCCGGGTGCCGTTGGCTAAGGTCCTCGGCGTGAACGCCCCGACCCACGGCACGGCCGCGCCCGTGCGTCGCCGCTCTCGCATCCTCACCCTGGTCGCCGGTGGTGCGCTGGCCCTGCTCCTGGGCGGCTGCCAGCTGCCGGCCTTCTACGGCTACCGCGGCTCCACCACCCAGGGCCACGACGAGTTCAACCTCTACGTCGGCACCTTCATCGCCGCCATCGTGGTGGGCGGCATCACGGGGCTCCTCATCCTGTGGGCCATCGTCCGCTACCGCCGCCGCTCGGACACCCTGCCGCGCCAGTTCCAGTACCACATCCCCCTCGAGATCACCTACACGGTGGTCCCGATCATCATCGTGCTCATCCTCTTCGGCTTCACCTTCGTCGACGAGAACCGCGTCGACGCGGTGTCGGCCCACCCGGCCACCACGGTGGACGTCTACGGCTTCCAGTGGGGCTGGGAGTTCGACTACCCGGGCACGGGCGTCGTGGTCCACGGCGTCACCACCTCGGACCCCGACCCGGTGGGTGCGGCCGGCCCCGGGGGTCCCCCCTGCGCCCCGGCCGTCGACTGCCTCGGGCCAGGGCTCGTGCTCCCGGCCGGGGAGACGGTCCACATCA
>DASRBM010000358.1:0-3579 GCA_035653635.1 Acidimicrobiales bacterium
GCACCGGCGACTTCGTCCTCAAGTCGGGCCGGCGTTCCACCTGGTTCATCGACTCGAAGCAGACCGTGTGCCGTCCCGACGGCATGCTCCTCGTGGCCGAAGGTGTGCTCGGCGTGCTGCCCGAGGACGCCACCGCCATCGGTGGGCTCACCATGGGCGCCGACCCCGTCGCCTTCGTGACGGCTGGCGTGGCCGCGACGAAGGGGCGCGCGCTGAAGGCCTTCAGCGTCCGCAAGGAGGCGAAGGACCACGGCGGCGGTGGACGCATCGCCGGTGCGCTCGACCCGGGTGACAAGGTGGTCGTCACCGAGGACACGGTCACCCGCGGCACGTCGCTGCTCCAGGCCGTGGAGGCGGTGCGCGAGGCCGGCGCCGAAGTTGTGCTCGCCGTGGCCGTGGTCGATCGGGGCGGCGCCGCGGGCACGCTGCTCGCCGAGCACGGCGTGCCCTTCACGGCGCTGCTCGGCGCGCCGGACCTGGGCTTCTCCTTCGACGAGGTGTAGCCGGCCGACCGGCCGTGAGCCGGGCCGGCCCGCGGCATGACCGTCACACCCGCCGGGTACATTCGGCCCTGCCCTGGGTGGGCTCTTTGATCCCTTTCCTTCTCCCTGACGTATGTCCATGGGCGGCGCGGCGATGAAGCGCCTCCAGCATGCAGCGCTCGAACCCGGGAGAGCTCATGGTCGACCTGATGACCCATGCGGATCCGGCCGCCGCCGCGGCTCGGTACCAGGCCGTACGGGCACGGACCGAGCTACTGGCAGCGCCGCTGTCAGCCGAGGATCAGACGATCCAGTCGATGCCCGACGTCAGCCCGACCAAGTGGCACCGGGCCCACACGTCGTGGTTCTTCGAGACGTTCATGCTGCAGCCGGGACTCCCCGGCTACCGCGCGTACGAGCCGGTGTTCGCGTACCTGTTCAACTCGTACTACGAGTCGGTGGGCGACCGCTATCCGCGACCGATGCGCGGGGTCATCTCGCGTCCCGGTATCGGCGAGGTCGCCGCCTACCGCGACTACGTCGACGAGGCCATGGGCGAGCTCCTCGCCCACACGCTGCCCGACGACATCGCCTTCCTGCTCGAGCTCGGGCTGCACCACGAGCAGCAGCATCAGGAGCTCGTGCTCATGGACATCAAGCACGTCCTGTCGTGCAACCCGTTCCGTCCCGCCTACCGGCCCCTCACCGGTCGGGCCGCCGCAGCAGCGGCGTCCGGACCCGCCGGCGACACCTGGATCGAGCAACCGGGCGGCCTCGTCGCCGTCGGCCACGACGGCACCGGGTTCGCCTTCGACAACGAAGGGCCGCGCCACGAGGTGCAGCTCGTCCCCTTCGCCCTGGCCGCTGGCCCCGTGACCTGTGGCCAGTGGACCGCATTCATCGACGACGGCGGCTACCGGCGCCCCGAGCTCTGGCTGTCGGACGGGTGGGCGACGGTCCAGTCCCAGGGCTGGGAGGCGCCCCTCTACTGGTGGCGCGAGGACGACGGATGGCACGTGTTCACCCTCCACGGCCCGAAGGCGGTCGACCCGTCGGAGCCCGTCGTCCACGTGAGCTACTACGAGGCCGACGCCTTCGCCCGTTGGGCCGGGGCGCGCCTGCCGACCGAGGCCGAGTGGGAGGCCGTCGCCGCGGCGCACAAGCCCGAACTCGGCCGGGTGGAGGCGGCGGGGGAGCGCACGGTGCTCCACCCCCAGGCCGGTCCGTCGCTCTTCGGCGAGGTGTGGCAGTGGACGTCGAGCGCGTACCTGCCCTATCCCGGCTTCCACCCCGCGGCGGGCGCGGTCGGTGAGTACAACGGCAAGTTCATGGTGAACCAGATGGTCCTGCGCGGTGGCTGTTGTGCCACGCCACCGGGGCATCTGCGGGTGAGCTACCGCAACTTCTTCCCCCCTTCCGCCCGATGGGCGTTCTCGGGCCTGCGCCTGGCCCGCGACGACGCCTAGCGCAGGCAACGACGGAAGAAGCCCGGAACCTCACGGCACTCGAGACGAACGGACGATCATGACGACGCGCACCCCGACCATCGACGTGCACATCACCGACGCCGACCTGCGTGCCGCGCTCGAGCGCGACGTCCGCGTGGGCCTCGGCGCGCCGGCCAAGTGGCTGCCGCCCGTGTGGTTCTACGACGACCGGGGGAGCGCACTGTTCGACGAGATCACCCGGCTCCCGGAGTACTACCTGACGCGTGCCGAGCGGCGGCTGCTGCAGGCGCACGCGGGCGACATCGCCGAGCGCACCAAGGCCGACACCCTGGTGGAGCTCGGGGCGGGCACGTGTGACAAGTCGCGCCTGCTGCTCGACGCACTGGCGGCCACCGGCACGCTCGAGCGCTACGTGCCGCTCGACGTCAGTGACGGGACGCTGCGGGCAGCGGCGCAGTCGCTCACCGCCGACTACTCCGATCTCAAGGTGCACGCGGTGGTGGGGGACTTCCACCGCCATCTCGACCTGCTCCCGACGGGTGGGCGTCGGCTCGTGGCCTTCCTTGGCAGCACCATCGGCAACCTGGTGCCCGAGGACCGCCGGCGTTTCCTCTTCGACCTTGATTGTGTGCTCAGCGCCGACGACGCCGTCCTCATCGGCATGGACCTCGTCAAGGACCGCGGCCGGCTCCTCGCCGCCTACGACGACGCGGCCGGGGTGACCGCCGCTTTCAACCGGAACGTGCTGCACGTGCTCAACCGCGAACTCGGCGCCGACTTCGACGTGGAGGGCTTCACCCACGTGGCCGTGTGGGACGACGAGGCGGCCCACATCGAGATGCGGCTGCGAGCCGACCGGCCCCAGAAGGTCCGGATCGCCGCGCTCGACATGGACGTCTCCTTCGCTGCCGGCGAGGAGCTTCGCACCGAGATCAGCGCCAAGTTCTCGACCGAGGCCGTCGCCCGCGAGCTGCACGACGTCGGGCTCATGGTCGACACCGCCTGGGAGGACTCCGACGGCTTCCTCCTGGTCCTCGCCTTCCCCTACTGCTGAGGCGCGCTACCGGCCGTCGCTTCGCAGGTCGGCCAGTGCCGCCTCCACCGCCCGGTGGAAGGTCGGATACGCGTAGATCATGCGGGCGAGCTCGTCGACCGGCACCGCCGCGTGCACGGCGAGGGTGAGCATCGACAGCACCTCGCCCCCGGCCGGACCGATGGAGGTGGCGCCCACGAGCACCCCGCGCCGGGCGTCCTCCACGAGCTTGACGAGGCCCGTGTTGCCCGGTCCGTGGATCCATCCCCGGGCCGAGATGGCGAGATCGGTGACGGCGACGCGTACCTCGATCCCGTCCTGGCGGGCGGCCGCCTCGGACAGGCCGACCGACCCGATCTCGGGGTCGGTGAAGGTGACCCGCGGCAGCGCGTGGTAGCGGGCGCCGGGGTCGTCGCGGCCGAGCACGTCGTCGACGACGATGCCCGCCTCGTACATCGACATGTGGGTGAAGGCGCCGTGCCCCACGGCGTCGCCGATGGCCCACACCCCGTCGGTCACCCGCAGGTGGTCGTCGACCGGGATGGCCCGGGCCGACTCGTCCACGCCGATCGCCCCCACCCCGAGCTTGGCCAGATCGGGCCGGCGCCCGGTGGCG
>DASRBM010000359.1:0-7772 GCA_035653635.1 Acidimicrobiales bacterium
GTAGTTGGCGAGCGGCTCGCCCATGCCCATGAACACCACGTTCGACACCCGGCGCGGACGCGCCGCCCGCACGGCCTCGACCACCTGTTCCACGATCTCGCCGGCACCGAGATGGCGGGTGAACCCCGCCTGTCCGGTCGCGCAGAAGCTGCAGCGCATCGCGCACCCCGCCTGCGACGACACGCACACCGTGCTCCGGCGGCCGTAGTGCATGAGCACCGTCTCGATCTGGGCACCGTCGGGCAGCGTCCACAACCACTTGACGGTGTCACCGTCGTCGGCGACACGGCGCGAGCGCTCGGTGAGCGCGGGTGCGAGCTCGTCGGCCAGACGACGCCGAAGCCCGGCGGGCAGGTCGGTCATCTCCTCGGGCACGAGCGCCCGCCGGTAGAGGCCGTCCCACACCTGGCCCACCCGGTAGCCGGGCTCACGGGCGAGCAGGGCGGCGAGGTCGTCGCGATCGACGTCGTAGCGCCCGGGCATCAGCCCAGGGTATTGCCGTCCCGGGGCTGGACCGCACGGCGCCGGTCGGTCCGTCCCCGCTGCGCGCTCAAGTCCGCCACCACAGGCGCCGATGGAATTGGTAAGCCGACCGTGCGTTGTATCCGGGGGCAGAGGGGAGGGCCGACGATCGTCGACCTTCCCCTCCTTTTTTAGGGGAGTGTCCGCCGAGCGGCCCGTCCGGCCTCAGCCCGGCGGGCCGACCGGTCCCGCGTCGCCCAGGAGACGGAGGGCGAAGAGCGCATAGGAGTCGGCGACCTCGTCGATCCCGAATCCCGACTCTGGTGTGTACCACTCGGCCACGCGCAGTCCCATGGCGCCGATGGCCGCCGCCGCCAGGTAGAGGTCGGGTACGTCGAACACCCCGCGGTGCACGCCGCGCTCGATGGCCTCGCCGATGGTGCTCACGGCCTCGTTGCGGATGTGGAGCACCTCGTCGAGGCGCTCGGGGCCCAGGCTTCCGAGCTCGCGGTTGCACACCCGTGCCAGCAGCGGATACGTGGCGTGGAACCGGACGTGGGCGTGGACGATGGCGCTCACCTGTTCCCGGGGGTCGTCGCCCGACTGCCGCCGCGCCGCCACCAGCCAGTCGCGGTGCTCCTCGTGCCCCATCCGCATCAGGTCGAAGAGGAGGTCCTCCTTCGACGCCCGGTACTCGTACATGGATGAGGCCCGGACCCCGGCTCCCCGGGCGATGTCGCGGACGGGCACGGCGTGGTACCCCCGCTCGCCGAAACGGGTCAGGGCGGCCACGAGCATCCGGCGCAAGGTCCCCTCGGCCGAGCAGCGCGGGGGCAGCAGCTCGACCCCGTCCTCGGCGAGCAGTGGTGCCGGGCCTGCGAGGTCGAGCCGTCGGACCCCCGCTTCGCTCATGTGCTGGGTCGGCACGCTCGGGATCATCCCTTCCTCGGTCGCCTGCACCCCTGCTTGACAGGGAAGGGGTGTCATCGCAAGATAACCGACCTAACGTACGTTAGGCAATGAACCGGCGGCGGCCGGGACGGTGCCGCAGGCACCCGGAGAAGCACCCGGCCCGCACATGGCCGGGTCAGGGCGGAGGGGGAACATCGATGGCGGAGCGTGGCAGCAGGCGCCACGGTGCACCCACCGGCCGGCGGGCCATGAGCGGTGGACGTCGGGCCCGCCTGGTGCTGGGGGCGGCCAGTCTGGGCACCGCCGTGCTCTCCGGCTGTGCGCTCGCGGTGGCGGCGCCGGCGCAGGCGGCCGGTGCGTCGCAGACCCAGGCGGTGGCCGCCGACAACCAGGCCTATGTTCCGGACGCCGGCCCGGACGCCTACGAGGCCGACGCCTGCAGCCAGTCGAGTTGCGGCACGCCCGATCCCGTCAGCGTGCACGTGGGTGCGACGCCCGCCCAGCAGGGTCCGCTGGCCGGCGGTGGGTCGGGCCAGCCCGGGTCCAGCTACCACGCGCTCTTCCACATCGAGCTCGGTGCCATCCCCCAGGGGGCGACGGTCAGCTCCCTCGTGGTGACGCTCACGATCCACAACGACCCGACGGAGCCGCAGGACAACTTCGCCAACGCCACGACCGGCCCGGCCGCCGCGGCCACGGCCGCTGCTCTCGACGCATATCCGCTCTCGACCGCGCTGGCGGCGAGCTTCTCGGGATGCTCGACCTCGGTGGGCTGCCAGGCTCCCGCACCCGACCTGAGCGGTCCCGAGGTCGTCGGGTTCCCGGTCAAGGACGGCCAGGGCAACGTCACCGGCTTCAGCTTCGACGTCGGGCCGATGCTCCCCTACTGGCAGTCGAAGGGCGCCAACACCGGCTTCGCCGTGGTGCCCGACCTGGCGGCCACGGCCGCCGAGCACGAAGCGTGGGGCATCGCCTTCGAGCGCGAGCTCACATCGGTGACGGCGACCCTCGAGCTGCCCGCGGCGGCAGGTTCCACGGCGACCCACGCAGGGGGATCCGGTTCGTCGGCCACCCTGGCCCAACCGACGGTGCCGTCGGACGCCATCTCCCCGGGTCTGTTCGGCGCGCCGCTCCTGCCCGCCACACCTGCCTCCACGTCGGCACCTTCGTCGACGGCACTGGCGACCCGGGCGCCGACTTCGCCGCACCCGGCGCCGGCGGGTGGCAAGGGAGCGGGATCGTCGTTCCCGGTGTGGCTCCTCGTGCTCGGCATCAGCCTGGTGGCCGCCGTGGCCCTGCTGGCGCAACCCGTGGCCGCCGCCCTCACGGGTGGGTCGGGGCTCCGGGTGGGGCTCCGCAAGGAGCTCGCGTTGCATCCACGGCTGGCCGGTGCGGCAGGGGCGCTCCTCCTTTGGAGCTCGGCTTGGGGGGCCTACGCAGGGACCCACGGTCCCGAGGCCCTCGGTCAGGTGGCGAGCGGCCAGAACGGCGGCGCCGTGCCGAGCTACAGCCCGCAGGGCGCGGGCTCGCCCGGCGCTGCAACGTCGAACGCCGCCACCGCCGGCACCGTGGCCGGCGGCGGAGCCGGCAGCTCCGGCGGTTCGCGCGCGGTGGCGACCGCTCCGGTCGGCGCGAACGCCTTCTCCGGGGTCAACCTGCCGGCGGCGCCGCTCGCGCACCTGTTCAACCCCGACCAGGAGACGGTCGGTCTCACCAACACGTCGATACAGCTGTGCGCCCATGCCGCGCTCACGTTCGGCCCCGCCTTCAACATCAGCGCCACGGACCTGAACGTCTTCTGGCAGATGGTCGACGACCCGGCCGACGACCCCTACCCGCACACGACCGGGCAGTCGGGCATCTTCAACCGCCAGATCCTGAACCCCTCGACGTCCCCGCCCTCTCCAGGCATCAACATCCAGGACGACGGCTATCAGCCGAGCAAGGCGGTGCAGGCGGCCCAGGCCTGCGCCGGGCAACCCGGCGGGGACTTCTTCCTCTTGAGCGGCATCGGCTTCGACCAGATCCCGGCCGTGCGGGTGTGGGCCGAGCAGAACCACATGCTCTACATCCACCACATCGCCACGGCCCAGGGCACCGCCGGCATGCAGTACAGCTTCACCATGCTGCCCACCCTCGAGACGGTTGGGCGGCAGTTCGGCCAGTACTACCTGACCCACCTGAACGGGCTCAAGATCGGCATCATCGAGCGCAACAGCTCGAACTGGTCGCCCGGCATCACCACCTTCAGGCAGGCGCTGGCGGCAGCGGGGGAGCAGAACAACATCGTCGCCGACGACCAGGTGACGAACAACCAGAGCGAGTACCCCCAGCAGATCGCCGACATGCGCACGCATGGCGCCCAGGTGGTGTTCATCTGGGAGAACGCGCTCTCGGCCGACGAGATCATCCAGCAGTCGTCGGACCAAGGATTCAACCCGAAGTGGTTGCTCTTCCCGTTCAACCTGACGCTGTACACACTCAACTCGTCAGGGGTGGACACGAGCCAGATGTCGGCCATCGCCCCGTGGCCGGCCTACACCTGCGCGGCGCAGCGTCCGGCCAACTTCTTCGCCGGCAACACCGCCTACCAGGAAGAGGTCCAGAAGTTCGAGTCCGAGTACGCCAAGCGCGACCCGAACGCCAACCTCTGCGGATACGGCGGGGACCTGCTCTTCGGCACGTGGGAGGCCTGGAAGCAGACCGCGCAGCTGCTCGTCGACTGCGGGCCCAACTGCACGCGCGACGCCGTCGCCGGGCTGATGCTCCACGGCTACCAGCAGCAGGTCGGGTCGAACTGTCCGGTCGACTTCGCCGGCGACGGCCACCACGGCGGCACCGGCGAGGACATCTACGCCACCGAGCCGGGCAGCTCCGAGCGCATCTGGCACAACACCGGCTTCTGCGAGAACACCATCTTGTGATGGGACGCTCGCTCGCCACCGTCGTGAGCCTGGTGATCGTGAGCGGTGCCTGCGCCCTCGGCGCCGCGCCACTGTCCGCCACCCCTACGGCCGCCACTGCAGGGCCGCCGGGTTGTGCGGCGGTGAGCTCGACCACGTCGCCCTCGCTCGCTCAGGACGGCTGGGACTGGGCCGGGGAGCCGGCCGGGACCCACCTCTTCTGCTCGTACCGGGCCCAGGGGGCGAGCCGCACCTACTGGGTGTACGAGCCGCCGACTGCGGCTCCCGGCCAACCGCTCGTGGTCGTGCTCCACGGCTGCTCGCAGCAGGGCCAGGACATCGCCTACCTGAGCGGCTTCGACGCGGAGGCGGCGGCGAAGGGCTTCAGCGTCGTCTATCCGAACCAGGCCGGCTTCACCACGAGCGGCACGAGCTTCGACGGCAACGGCGGCTACTGCTGGAACTGGTTCCTCCCCGAGGACCAGAACCGCGGCGCCGGAGAGCCGGCGCTCATCGCCGGCATCACCGACACCGTGGCATCGTCGCTCCAGAGCGACCGGTCGCGCGTCTTCACCGTGGGCGTCTCCGCCGGCGCCGGCATGGCCGACGTCGTGGCCGCCGACTACCCCGACGTCTTCGCCGCCGTCGGCATCGTCGCCGGCTGCGAGTACCGCGGGCTGCCGTGCTTCGCCGAGCCCTCGGTGGTACCCCCACAGGTGTCGGGGCTGCTCGCCTACCGCGCCTCGCGCGCCGCCTCGGGCGCCAGCCGGGCCCACGTGATGCCCTTCTTCGTCGAGAACGGCGACGCCGACGCGGTGGTGCCGGTGGCCAACGCCCCCGAGGTGGTGGAGCAGTGGCAGGTGACCGACGCCTACGCGGCGCATCTCGGCACTGTGGCCAAGACGGTCCCCGCCCCCTTCTGCGCCCACCGGGGCCCGGTCACCGCGTCGTCACCGGTGGACACGGCCGCCAGCCCCCCGGTGGTCGCGACCCCCTACGACGTCTACTACTTCGGCCTGGGCCGGTCGAAGTGCAACGCGAGTGATTCGTCACTCGGCCAGTTGTGGATCGTCCACGGGGAGTCCCACGCCTGGCCCGGTGGTCCGGACTTCGACACCGATCCCCACCAGTACTCGCAGCCCGGCTCCGACGGCAACCCGCAGGGGAACCCGGAAGGGTACGCCCGCGTCTACTCGAACCCGGGCGGGCCGGACATCACCGACGCCATGTACTCGTTCTTCATGGCCCATCCCTGCACGCTGCGCGAGGGGCTCTGCGCCCGATGACGCGGCCACGAGGAGACTGACATGCTCGAGGCACTGGTGATCGGCCTGGTGCAGGGAGGGACGTACGCGCTCATCGCCCTGGGCATCGTCCTCGCCTACCGGGGCTCGCGCGTCATCAACTTCGCCCAGGCCGAGATCGGCACGGCGTCGTTGTTCGTTGCCTGGATCGTGAGCGGCCACTGGCACGCGCCGTACTGGATGGGGGCCCTGGCCGCCATCGCCACGGCCCTCGTCATCGGACTCGCGTTCGAGCGACTGGTGGTCCGCCGCCTCGAGGAGGCGCCGCGCCTCACGGTGGCGGTGGGCACCATCGGCCTCCTCGGGCTCCTCATCGCCCTTGAGGTGTACCTGAACGGGCCGACGCCGCGGTACCTGCCGCCGCCCATACGCGGGCTCGGCGTGCAGATCGCGGGTTTCTACGTGAGCCCCACGCAGTTCTTGAGCTTCGGGGTCATCGCCGTCATCGGCGCCGCCCTCGTCGTCTTCCTCCGTTCCACCGACTTCGGGCTGGCCGTGGGCGCCGCCGCTCAGGACGCGGCCGCGGCGCGACTGGTGGGACTGCCGCTCACCCGCATCAGCATGTTCACCTGGGGGTCGGCCGCCGTGCTCAGTGCCATCGCGGCGCTGCTCATCGAGCCCACCATCACGCTCATCGCGCCCAACGGCATCGGCCTGCAGCTGTTCATCTGCGGGCTGGCGGCCGCACTGCTCGGGGGCCTCGGCAGCCTGTCGGGTGCGTTCGTGGGCGGGCTCGTCGTCGGCGTGCTCACGAGCGAGGCGTCGTTCCTGATACCGGGGAGCGTGCCCGGTGCCTTCACCATCGTCCTCTTCGTCGTCGTCATCGGCGTGCTCCTGGCCAGGCCGCAGGGTCTGCTGGGACGGGCCGCGACCCGGGCGGAGGCGGCGTGACGGCGACGACGGAGTCCCCGCTGTCCGCCCCGAGCGCGCCGGTGCGCGCCGCGGCGGGCTGGACCCGGGCCGCCGAGCTGTGGACGGCGGTGTTCACGGCCCGTCGCAGCACGCTGCTGCTGCTCCTGGCCGGCGCGGTGCTCGCCCCGATCATGACCGCCCGCGAGATGCCGGCCTGGTTCGGTCAGGACTGGGCGCTGGCCCTGGCCGGGGCGGCCGGACTTGCCATCGCCGCCATCGCCCTCAACCTCCTCACCGGCTACGCGGGGCAGATCTCCCTCGGCCACGGCGCGCTCCTGGCCGTCGGCGCCTTCGCCGCCGGCCTGGCCACGAGCCGCGGCCATCTCCCCATGTGGGTCGGTCTGCCCATCGCGGCCGTGGCGTCGGGGCTCGTCGCCCTCGTCATCGGCTTCCCCGCGCTGCGCCTGCGGGGGTTGTACCTGGCCGTCGTCACCATCGCCTTCGGCTACGCGATGTACAACTCGGTGCTCCGCCTGAACCTCTTCACCGGCGGGTCCGCCGGGGTGGAGCTCACCCGCCGCCTGTGGGGCTCGGTGACCGTGGTCGATCAGGCGCAGATGCTCGCCGGGGCGCTCGTGGTGCTCGTCCTCGCCTGGCAGCTCGACGGCAACGTCACCTCGAGCCGGCTGGGCCGCGCCTTCCGCACCATCCGCGAGAGCGAGCCGGTGGCCGAGTCCTTCGGCGTGGACGTGGCCCGCTACAAGCTCTTCGCCTTCGTGCTGTCCGGCGCGCTGGCAGGCGTGGCCGGGGCGGTCATCGGCTTCACCGTCTACCTGGTGAACTCGGAGACGTTCTTCCCGTCCGTCGGCGTCGACTACTCGCTCATCCTCGTCATCGTGGTCGTGGTGGGTGGCCTCGGCAGCCGTGCCGGAGCCGTCATCGCCTCCTTCGTGCTGGCGCTGTTCCCCTTCGTCATCGGCAAGTACCTCGGTGACAGCTCGCCCCTGTACGGCCTGGCCCCGATCATCGGCGCCGCCATGCTCATCTTCGCCGTCGCCCGTCATCCCGGTGGGTTCGCCGGCATGGTGCGCGAGCGGCGCGAACGACGGGGCCCCCGGGCAGCCGCCGTCGCGGTGGACGAACCGGCCGTGGCGGCGGTGCCCCAGATGCCGAAGCCGGTCAGCCTGCGCGCCCGGGTCCCCGACTCGTCGTCCGTTCCCGTGCTCCGGGTCGAGGACGTGACCGTGCGCTTCGGTGGCCTGGTGGCCGTGGACGGTGCCTCGCTCGAGGTGCGGTCGGGGCAGATCGTGGGACTGATCGGCCCCAACGGCGCCGGCAA
>DASRBM010000360.1:0-3856 GCA_035653635.1 Acidimicrobiales bacterium
CCCCCGATGCCATGAGCAGACGTCTGGACGAGCTCGGCCTGCGCGTCACCACCTGACGACGCCGTCGCCGCACCCATCGTCCGCACCCGCACCGGGAGTCGTCGCGCGCGGGCGCACGGCCCTGTCCGTCGGCCGCGGACGTGCTCCGAAAGCCGCAGCCCTTCCCGGTACCATCGATCGCACGCGGCACCGTGCGCGGCGGTCTCTATGGGGCCCACGCGCCGTCGCTGGGCCTGGAGGACCGGTGGTCGACGACATCAGGTGGATGAGCACCAAGGAGGCGGCCGAGCACCTCGGCGTCACCCTGCGCAGCCTCTACCGCTTCATCGACGAGGGGTCGCTGGCCGCCTACAAGTTCGGCCGGGTCATCCGCCTGAAGGGCGAGGACGTGGACCGCTTCATCGAGTCGTGCCGTATCGAGCCCGGCAGCCTCGAGCACCTCTATCCCGAGCTGAAGGGGCCGGCGCCGGTCCGCCGGGGCGCGGGCGGGGGAGCCTCCGAGTGACCGGGGGCGGGAACCGACGGGCCGGGCAGCGCAGATGAACGCCGAGGCGTGCCTCTTCTGTCGCATCGTCGCCGGCGACCTGCCGGCCGACATCGTCCACCGGACCGATCACACCATCGCCTTCCGTGACATCAACCCCCAGGCGCCGGTACACGTGCTCGTGATCCCGCGCACGCACGTGGAGAACGCGGCGGCGCTCACGGCCGAGGACGCGTCGCTCACGGCCGACCTCTTCGTCGCCGCCCGCCAGGTGGCCGAGCTCCTCGGCGTGGCCGACAGCGGGTTCCGGCTCGTGCTCAACGTCGGCGACGACGCACTCAACACCGTCCCCCACCTCCATGTGCACGTCATCGGCGGCCGCCGCATGGACTGGCCCCCGGGCTGACGGATCCGACGGACCTCCCTGGTACGCTCGATCCGAACGCCCGTGTCGTCCACCCAGGTCAAGATCCTCGTTCCCGGCAACCACCTCATGGTGGGGCTGCTCGGCCAGCGCGACGAGCTGTTACGTCTCATCGAGGACGCCTTCCACGACACCCACATCGTCGTGCGGGGCAACGAGATCAGCATCGAAGGAGACGACGCCGAGCGCGTCGGGCGCCTCTTCGACGAGCTCGTGTTGCTGCTCGAGCAGGGCCAGCGACTCGACGCGTCGGACATCGGCCGGACCATCGCCATGGTCAAGGACGACGTACGCCCGACCGACGTGCTCACCACCGAGCTCCTTCGCTCGGCGCGGGGCCGCACGGTACGGCCCAAGACGGCCGGGCAGAAGCGTTACACCGACGCCATCGCCGCCAACATCGTCACCTTCGGCATCGGTCCCGCCGGCACGGGCAAGTCGTATCTGGCGGTGGCGCTGGCGGCGCAGGCCCTGCAGGCCCGCGAGGTGGACCGCATCATCCTCACCCGCCCCGCCGTCGAGGCCGGCGAGCGGCTCGGCTTCCTGCCCGGCGACATCATGGCCAAGGTCGATCCCTACCTCCGGCCGCTCTACGACGCCCTGTACGACCTCCTCGGTCCCGAGGGCGCCCAGCGCCTGCTCGAGCGCGGCACCGTCGAGGTGGCACCGCTCGCCTTCATGCGCGGCCGGACCTTGAACCGCAGCTTCATCATCCTCGACGAGGCGCAGAACACGACACCCGAGCAGATGAAGATGTTCCTCACCCGCATCGGCTTCGGTTCGAAGGTGGTCGTCACCGGTGACGTCACCCAGATCGACGTCCCCGGCGGGCGTTCGGGCCTGCCCGGGCTCGAGGACGTCCTCGGGGGCGTCCCCGGTGTGGCCTTCGTGCACCTGTCGCGTGCCGACGTGGTGCGCGCCCGGATCGTGGCCGACATCGTGTCCGCCTACGAGGCGGCCGAGTCCGGCGGCGGCCCCGGCTCCCGCGCATGAGCGCCGACGTCTTCGTCGCCGACGAGCAGTCGGTGCTGCCGGTCGACGTGGTGCGATGGGGGGAGCTCGCCCGCAACGTCCTCGCCGCCGAAGGCGTGCGCGACGACGTGGAGGTGTCGCTGCTGTTCGTGGACGAGACCACCATCGCCGAGCTGCACGAGCGGTTCATGGGCAAGACGGGGCCGACCGACGTGCTCGCCTTCCCCATCGACGACGAGCCGCTGCCCGGCGGTCGCTCGCCCGACGAGGGCGGGACCGGACCGGGCGGGCCCGTCGCCTCCGACGAGGACCCCGTGCCCGTGCTCCTGGGCGACGTCGTCGTGTGCCCGTCGGTGGCCGAGCGCAACGCGGCCGAGCACGAGGTGAGCGTCGAGGACGAGGTGGCCCTGCTCGTGGTGCACGGTCTTCTGCACCTGCTCGGCATGGACCACATGGAGACGGCGGACGCCGAGCGCATGGAGCAGCGCGAACGCGAGCTGCTCGCCAAGTTCCACCGGAAGCCGAGCTGACGAGTCTGGCGATGGTCGCCCCCACGGTTGCTGCGACCGGATTCCGGACGACCGACTGGATCCTCCTCGCCGTCGTCGTCGTGCTGCTCGCCGCCTCGGCCGGCCTCGCCCTGGCCGAGACGAGCCTCACCCGCATGAGCAGGGTGAAGGCGCTGTCGCTCGAGGACGACCGCCGCCGGGGCGCCCGCCAGCTGATGCGCCTCGTCGAGCACCCCGAGGCCTTCCTCAACACCGTGCTCCTGCTCGTGCTGGTATGCCAGCTGGTGGCCGCCACCCTGGTCGGCATCGTGGCCGACCGCTGGCTCGGGGCCCTCGGCGTGGTGGTGGCGGCGGTGTTCGAGGTCATCGTCATCTTCGTGCTGGCCGAGGCGCTGCCGAAGAACTGGGCCGTGCACAACCCCGAGCGGGCGGCGCTCAGGTCGGCGCCGGTGGTGGACGCGCTCGTGCGCTTCCCACCCATCCGGCTGGTGGCGAGCGGGCTCATCGCCCTCGCCAACCTCCTCGTCGGGCCCCGCAACAAGATGACGACGGTCAGCGAGTCGGAGTTGCTGGCCATGGCCGACGTCGCCCTCGAGGACAAGGTGATCGAGACCGAGGAACGGGCCCTCATCCACTCGATCATCGAATTCGGCGACACCATCGTGCGCGAGGTGATGCGGCCGCGTCCGGACATGGTCACCATCGACGCGGACGCGACCGTCTCCGATGCGCTCGGGGCGGCAATGGGCGCGGGGTACTCCCGCCTGCCCGTGCACGACGGCAACGTCGACGACATCGTCGGTTCGGTCAACGCCAAGGACCTCATCCGGGCCGAGCGCGAGGGCCACGGCGGTGAGTCCATCCGCGGCTTCCTACGCCCGGCGCACTTCGTTCCCGAGACGAAGCGGGTGGCCCCCCTCATGCGCGAGATGCAGGCCCAGAAGTACCACCAGGCCGTGGTGGTCGACGAGTACGGGGGCACGGCCGGGCTCGTCACCCTCGAGGACCTCATCGAGGAGCTGGTGGGGGAGATCGTCGACGAGTACGACGTGGAGGAGCCGCCGGTGGAGCCCCTCGGCGACGGCGAGCTGTCGGTGACGGCCCGGCTCTCGGTCGACGAGCTCAACGACCTGCTCGACGCCGAGCTGCCCGAAGGGGAATGGGACACGGTCGGCGGGCTGCTCTTCAACGTGCTCGGGCGGGTGCCGGTGACCGGAGAGGCCGTCGACGTGGACGGCCTGCACCTGGTGGCGGAGCGGGTGGAGGGGAACCGCATCAACCGCATCCGGGTGACGAGGCAGCCGGTCGCTTCCCCCGAGCCGGCCGACGCCGACGGCGCGTGACGCCGGTGGAGGAAGAGACCTTCCGTTCCGGTTTCGTCACCGTGGTCGGGCGGCCCAACGTGGGCAAGTCCACGCTCGTCAACCGCGTCCTCGGCACCAAGGTCACCATCACCTCGCCGCGGCC
>DASRBM010000361.1:0-6522 GCA_035653635.1 Acidimicrobiales bacterium
CGTGCAACCCGACGCCGACACCTACCGCATGGCCTACGACGTGGTGTCGAACTCCACCTTGTGGTTCGTGCACCACCATCTGTTCGACCTGGCCCGGCGTCCGCGCATCGATCACCACTGGGTGCAGGCGTGGGACGCCTACGCGGACTTCAACTCCCTCTTCTCCGACGCCGTGTGCGAGGAGGCGGGTGAGGGCGCCACCGTGCTCGTGCAGGACTACCACCTGTGCCTGCTCCCGGCGCTGCTGCGCAGCCGGCGTCCCGATCTCCGGGTGGTGCACTTCAGCCACACACCCTTCGCCGATCCCGGTCTCCTGCGGGTGCTGCCGGCCGCCGCCGCCCGCGACATCCTGCGGGGGATGGCGTCCGCCCGCAGCTGCGGCTTCCACACCACCCGCTGGGAGCGCGGGTTCCGGGCCTGTTGCGAGGACATGGGCGTGGACCCGGGCCGGACCTTCGTATCGGCCCTCGTCCCCGACGCCGAGGTGCTCGCGGCCCGGGTGGGCGACGAGCGCTGCGCCGAGGCGCGGGGGCGGCTCGACGAGCTCGTGGGCGACCGGCGCATGGTCCTGCGGGTCGACCGCATGGAGCCGACGAAGAACCTACTGCGCGGCTTCTGGGCCTTCGACGAGCTGCTGCAGGCCCGGGCCGACCTGCGCGGCCGCGTCGTGCTGCTGGCGCTCGCCTACACGTCGCGCCAGTCGCTGCCCGAGTACCTCGCCTACGCCAACGAGGTCGAGCACGCGGCGGCATGGCTGAACGACCGGTGGCGGAGCGGCTCGTGGGAGCCGGTCGTGCTCGACGTGGCCGACGACGCCAACCGGTCGCTCGCCGCCCTCACCCGCTATGACGTGCTGCTCGTGAATCCCTTGCGCGACGGGCTCAACCTGGTGGCGAAGGAGGGCCCGCTCGTGAACGACACCGACGGTGTGCTCGCCTTGTCGCGCGAGGCGGGGGCGTTCGAGGAGCTGGCTCCCGCCGCGGTGGAGCTCAACCCGTTCGACGTGTCGGGCACTGCCGCCGCTCTGGCCCGGTCGCTCGACATGGACACAGACGAGCGACGCGGGCGTGCGGAGTCGCTGCGCGAGATCGTGCTGCGCCGCAAGCCCGGCGACTGGCTGGCCGACCTACTGGCCGCGGCCGGCTGAATCACATCGGGTCGAGCAGACCTCGCAGCAGCGTGAGGGCCTCGGCGGGTCCCTCGACGACCACGTCGGCCCGGTCCACCAACTCGGCAGGGGATTCGGTGTCGGCCACCGCCACCCGCACCCCGTGCACCCCGGTGAGCGCCAACCGGTCGAGGGCGCCGAAGGCGGCCAGGTCGCCGGCGTCGTCGCCCGCGAAGCAGGCAGCGCTGCACGGCGCCGCCAACCGTTCGACGACACTGCCCTTGTCGAAAGCGACCGGCGGACGGAACTCGACGGCCATGCGTCCCGGTTGGAGGACCATGCCGGTGGCGGCCGACCACCGGGCGGCGAAGTCCTCGGCCCAGGCTCCGGCTTCCGGTGCGGGGCGCCAGTGCAACGTGACGGCCCACCCCTTGTCCTCGATGCCAACCCCGGGCGGCGCCTCGGCCCGGGCGGCGGCGAGCACGGATCGCGCCGGCTCCACCCACGGTTCCACGGCACCGTCCACGTGCACGATCCCGTCCTCCATCCACTCGGCGCCATAACCGCCGTAGAGGCGGACGCCGGGCGCAGGGACCGCGAGATGCCGGGCCAGGAACGACACCGGGCGCCCCGAGATCACCGCCACCACGGCGAAGCGCTCTGCCAGCGCCTGCAGCACCCGGGGTGCCTCCGGGAGCGGGGCGGCCGTCTCCGGGTCGGGGACGATGGGCGCCAGGGTGCCGTCGAAGTCGGTCAGCACGGCGGCACGGGCCGGATCCCGGCGCAGCACGCCGAGGGGGCCGGCGTCGGCGGGCACGGGCGACGTCAGGTGGTGCTGGAGGAGGTCGACCGGCCGGCGAGGTCCGGTCCCACCACCACGACCACTGCGGCGTTGCCGACCGACGCCACCGGGATCGGCATGGAGGCCGGCTCCACGGCCGACGCGGTGAGCCCGAGCGCCTGCGCCACCTGGTCGGCGGCGGCGGTGGCCCCGTTCACCGCGTAGATCTGCGTGGCGTGGACGGTGGTGAGCGCGTCGACGGCCGACAGGGTCGCATAGCCCTTGCCGCTCAGGAACTGTGTCCACGTCCCGGCCGCGCCGTTCGTGTTGGTGCCGTTGGCCACGAGGACGCGGATGCTCGACGCCGGCGCCGCGGTGGTGGTGCTCGCCGGCCTCGTCGTCGTGGTCGCCGGCGCCGCGGTCGTGGTGGGGCCCGACCCGACCGGCGCCAAGGCTTCGGTGGTGTCCGGCGTGCCGGCCGCGGCCAGCGTGCCCCGGGTGGCCGACGGCATCAGGATGGCCCCGACGATCAGCGCGCCGACCACGAGCGCCCAGCCGCGCGCCGCTCCCGAGCGCTCGAGCGGCCCGAAGAAGTCGTGACCGTCCTCGCCTCCGCGCCGCCCGCCGGTGGTGTCGCTCATCGTTTGTGCCGGTGGGCGGCGGGTCCCTCGTAGCGGGTGCGGATCCGCTCGTTGCGGCGCCGGCGCAGGCGCCGGACGAGAAGCGGGTCGTAGGCGAGGGCGTCGGGACGTTCGATGAGCGCGGCGAGCCGCCGGTAGTAGGCGCTCGGGCTCACCATGAAGCGCTTGCCGATGGCGAGGGCCTTCGGATCCGACCCCTGCCACCACGACGCCTCGAAGTCGAGAAGGGCGCGTTCGCGGCTGCTGAGCGTCATGACGCTTCCAAGCCTGCCAACCGGGCGACGCGGAAGCAAGGATCCTTGCCCGACGGCGCCTCTCGGTGGACGGTGCGCGCGCGACGGAGGGGTAGCGTTGTCCTCTACGCCGGTGTGGCGCAGTGGTAGCGCAGGCGACTTGTAATCGTCAGGTCGTGGGTTCGACTCCCACCACCGGCTCGAACAGTACGTCCCGTTCAGCCGTGGCGATGGCGTCACCGCCCGTTCAACTCCGTCGTCGGGCGATTTCGAAGCACGCCACTGCACCCGCGGTCGCCACGTTGAGTGAATCGAGCCGTCCGCGTCGGGGGATGGCGGCGAGGACGCTGCATCGCTTGCGACTGAGCGCGGCGAGGCCCTTGCCCTCGGCGCCGAGCACGAGCGCGACGGGACGGGTCACCTCGGGACCGAGCTCGTAGAGGCTGCGGCCGGCATTGGCGTCGAGCCCGACGGTGGTGACGTCGCGCTCGTTGAGCCGGGCCAGCGCGGCCGGGATGCCCGGCACGACGGCGATCGGCACGTGCTCGATGGCACCGGCCGCCACCTTGGCCACCGTGGGCGTCACGTGGGCGGCGCGATGCCTTCCCACCACCACGCCGGTGACGCCGGCCACCTCGGCCGTGCGCAGCAGGGCACCGAAGTTGTGGGGATCGGTGATGCCGTCGAGGACGAGGAGAAAAGCCGGACCGCGCCCGTCGCCCTCGGCCAGCTCGTCGAGGTCGGCCTCGTCGAGTGCCTTCGCCCGCGCCAGCACGCCCTGGGGGGCCTCGGTGCGCGCCGTGGCGTCGAAGCGCTTGCGCGGGACGAGCAGCGTGCGCACCTTGTGCCGCACGGCCAACCGCTCGATCTCGTCGAGTTGTGGGGAGGGGTCGAGCCCGTCGGCCACCCACAGCTCGCGCACCGGTCGGCTGCCGGCGCGGAGCAGCTCCAGGACGGCCTGGCGCCCCTCCACCTGTTCGCCGCCCAGTCCGTGGTCGGCCCGTCGCGGGCCCGCCCCCGAACCGGCGCCCGCACCGCTCCCCCGGCCGTCGGGCGACCCGTGACGCGCCCCGGCGCGCGGAGAGCCTGAACGACGTGTCGCCCCCGGTGGCGCGGGTCGGCCGGAACGACCGGCCCCCCGCCGTGCCGGCGGCCGGCCCCGCGCCGGGCTCACCGGGCTCCTGTCGCGGTCAGAAGGACCACGGCCATCGCCGCGATGCCCTCGCCCCGGCCGATGGCGCCGAGGCCGTCGGTCGAGGTCGCCTTGACGCTCACCGGTGCACCGAGGACGCCGCCGAGACGGGCGGCCATGTCGTCGGTGAATGCCGCCAACCGGGGACGTTCGGCCACCACCGTGCAATCGGCGTGGACGGCGACGTAGCCGGCGGCGCGCACCATGGCGACGACGTCGGCGAACAACGCCGTCGACTGCGCGCGGGCGAACTCGGCCGTGGCGGGGAAGTGCCGCCCGAGATCCCCGAGACCCGCCGCACCGAGGAGGGCGTCGGCCAGCGCGTGGCACACCACGTCGGCGTCACTGTGACCCGCTAGTCCCGGCCCGTCGGGCACCGTGACCCCGCCGAGCACGAGGGGCCGGCCGGGGTCGTCGGAGAACCCGTGCATGTCGAAGCCCTGCCCCACCCGGAGGGCGGGTGGATCGGGTGGTGCGGCTGGCACCGGCGAGGTCACCGGCCCACCAGGGCCTGTACCAGCTCGAGGTCGGCCGGTGTCGTCACCTTGATGTTGCGGGGATCGCCCGGCACGACGCGCACGGTAGCGCCCAGCGCCTCCACCATGGCCGCGTCGTCGGTGGCGTCGCCCCCTGCGGCATGTGCCCGGCGCAGCACCTCGGCCCGGAATGCCTGCGGCGTCTGTACGGCGACGAGCCCCTGCCGGCCGACGGTGGTGGTGACGCGCTCCCCGTCGACGCGCTTCAAGGTGTCGGCCACGGCCAGGCCCGGCACGGCACCGTCCGTGCCGGCTTCGACCGCTGCCACCACGGCACGGAAGAGGGCGGCGGTGGCGAGAGGACGGGCACCGTCGTGCACGACGACGACCGAAGCGTCGGGCGGCACGGCCGCCAGTCCGGCGCGCACGGAGTCGGCCCGACATGCTCCTCCGGCCACCACTGCGTCGGCGCCGAAGCCGCCGGCCGCGCCCACGCGCTCGGCCGGGACGACCAGGACGACGCCGTCCACCGCACCCCGGGCGGCGTCGACGGCCCAGGCCACGAGCGGGCGTCCGTCGAGCATGGCGAACTGCTTGGGTGCGCCGAAGCGGGATCCCGTCCCTCCGGCCACCACCACGGCCCAGGCGCTCACCGCTGCGGACGCGGGCGCGGACCGGACGAGCGGCGCACCGGTCGGATCGAGCGGCCCAGGATCGGGGCAGCGCAGCCCAGGGTCAGGGCAGCGCCTCGTCGAGGCGCTTCTCCGCCGCCTCCTCGTCCACGTCGAGGGCGAAGGTGAGCTCGGACACGAGGATCTGGCGGGCCCGCGACAGCATGCGCTTCTCCCCCGCCGAGAGACCCTTGTCCTTGTCGCGGATCGAAAGGTTCCGCACCACTTCTGCCACCTGGTAGATGTCGCCCGAACGCAGCTTCTCCGAGTGGTTCTTGTAGCGCCGCGACCAGTTGGTCGGCATGCGGGCTTCCTTCTTGCGGAGCACGGCGAAGACCTCTTCGACCTCTTCGTCGTTGATGACCTCGCGCAGGCCGACGCCGTCGGTGTTGTCGGCCGGGACCATGAGGGTGAGGTCGCCGTAGGCGAGGCGGAGCACGAGGTACTCCCGCTTCTGCCCGAAGGCCTCTTTCACCTCACGCCGCTCGACGATCGCCGCACCGTGGTGGGGATAGACCACCTTGTCACCGATGTCGAAAACCACGCTCTACTCCTCGGGCACGCCGGTGCCAGC
Organism: Acidimicrobiales bacterium; assembly: GCA_035653635.1. Classification (GTDB taxonomy): domain Bacteria; phylum Actinomycetota; class Acidimicrobiia; order Acidimicrobiales; family UBA8190; genus DASRBM01. The sequence continues at coordinate 5,677 of DASRBM010000361.1, forward strand.
ACGGCGATTGGGGGGACCCCGCATTCTACCTGGTACCCGCCGGGCCACGTCCGGGCCACCGGGGGGCCCCGACCGGGCCCGACCGGGCTAGCTGTAGCGGTCGAGGATCGTGGCTTCGGCCAACCTAGCCAGGCCGTCCTTCACGGAGCGGGCCCGGGCCTCCCCCACGCCGCCGACCTCCTCGAGGTCCCCCACCGATGCCCGCATGATCTTCTGCAGCCCGGCGAAGTGCTCCACGATGCGGTCGACCAGCGCGTCGGGGAAGCGGGGAAGCCGGTGCAACAGGCGGTAGCCGCGGGGCTCGAGCGAGGTGTCGAGGTCGGACTGGGCGGCGGTGAGCCCGAGGGCGGCTCCGACCCGGCGGCCGTCGAGCAGCTCCTCGGTGGAGAGCTTCTCGAGCGCGCCGAACACCTTGGCGGGGGCGGCACCGCCGGCGCCGTCGTGATCGTCGGCGTGCAGGTAGTCGCGCACGACGTGCCGGCGCACGGGGTCCACGCCGTCGAGCAACTCCTCGAGCTGCAGGCGCAGGAGAGCACCTTCCTCGCCGAGCTCCACGAACAGCGGCTCGAGATCGCGGGCCACGCGCAGGAGGATCTCAGCGGGCTGCAGGACGGCGGCCACGTCGCGCAGGGTCACGGTGTCCTCGACCTCGAGCGCGGACAGGGCGGTGACGGCGAGGTCGAAGCGTTGCCGGAACCGCTGCAGGGTCTGCAGCGCCTGGCTGACCGTGTCGTGGAGCCGGCTGGCGGCCTGCAGCACGTGGCGTTCGTCGTGGCGGTAGACGGTGATGACACCCATGGCAGCCGACATGGAGATGACCGGCACGTCGATGGAGCGGGCCACCCG
>DASRBM010000362.1:0-12037 GCA_035653635.1 Acidimicrobiales bacterium
GGGTCGTCTCGTTCCCGGCCACCGTGAGCAACAGGAAGAAGAGCTCGAGCTCCAGCTCCGAGAGCTGCTCACCCTCGACCTCCACGTTGCACAGGACGGTCATGAGATCCTCGTGCGGATTGCCGCGCTTCTTCGAGAAAAGATCGGCCGCGTAGGCGTAGAGCTCCATGGCCGCCTGCTGGGCGACCTCGGGAGTGATCTGGTATTCGGGGTCCTCCTGACCGATCATCCGGTTCGACCAGTCGAACATGTTGTGCCGGTCCTCCTGCGGCACACCGAGAAGGTCGGCGATGACGATGAGGGGCAGCTCCGCCGATATGTCCGTGACGAAGTCGCAGCTGCCCTTCTCGATGACGGTGTCGATGATCTGGTCGGCCGTCTCGTGGATCTTCGCCTCGAGCTGGTTGACCATCCGGGGGGTGAACCCCTTGTTCACGAGCCGCCGGTAGCGGGTGTGCAGCGGGGGGTCCATGTTGAGCATCATCAGCTGCTGCTGCGCCAGCGCGTCCTCCGGGATCTCCCACAGGAACGTCGCCTTCCTGGCCGACGAGAAGTGCTCGTAGTCGCGGTTGACGGCAACGCAGTCGTCGTACTTGGTCACCGCCCAGAACCCGGGACCGTCGTCCTCCCCGTGCCACCAGACCGGTGCCTCGCGCCGCAGCTCGGCGAACCAGTGGTGGGGGACCTCGTCGACGAAGTTCTCGGACTTGGTGAGATCGATGTCGCTCAGAGCCACCGCTTCCCCCATTCGATCCTCGGCCCCCGGTTTCGAGAACGTGTTCCAGTGATGATACGTCCGGTGGTCCCGCTGGAATTGTCCCGGGGGGCACCGCCGCTGGTAGCGTAAAATAGAACAAGTTGCAGATCTAATCGGCCGGGACCTCGCTGGCCCGGACCGGTGGATGGACGGGGACATGTTCCTTGAGGAGACGCCAGAGCAGCTGGCCCTGCGCCGGGAACTGCGCGCCTATTACCGGGACCTCATGACCGACGAGGTCCGCGAACAGGTGGGGGACGCGGGCGAGGGCGGCGAGGTGTGGCGCCAGGTGGTCCGCCGCATCGGCAAGGACGGCTGGCTCGGCATCGGGTGGCCCGTGCAGTACGGGGGCCAGGGACGTCCGGCCACGGACCAGTACATCTTCTTCGACGAGACCCGGCGGTCCGGGGCCCCGTTCCCGTTCGTGACCGTCAACACCGTCGGGCCGACCATCATGCGCTACGGCACCGACGAGCAGAAGGCCTTCTTCCTGCCCGGGATCCTGTCGGGCGACATCAACTTCGCCATCGGCTACACCGAGCCCGAGGCGGGCACCGACCTCGCCTCGCTGCGCACGCGGGCGGTACGCGACGGCGACGAGTACGTGGTGAACGGGGCCAAGGTCTTCACGAGCGGGGCCGACATGGCCGACTACATCTGGCTGGCCTGCCGGACCGAGCCGGACGCGCCCAAGCACAAGGGCATCTCCATCCTGTGCGTGCCGACCGACACGCCGGGCTTCTCGTGGAGCCCGATCCGGACCGTCGGCGACACGTCGACGACGGCGACGTACTACAGCGACGTCCGGGTGCCGGTGGCCAACAGGGTGGGGGCCGAGAACGAGGGCTGGCGCATGATCACGACCCAGCTCAACCACGAGCGCGTCGGCCTGGCGGCGTGGAGCGGCTTCGCCTCCCACATGTGCGACGAGGTGGCCGAGTGGGCCCTGCACGCGCCGGCCCCCGAGGGCGGTGTCGTGCTCGACCGCCCGTGGGTCCAGCTCGACCTGGCCCGGAGCCGGGCCGAGCTCGAGGCGATGCGGCTCCTCAATTGGCGCATGGCCACGGCCATGGCCACCGAGCAGCTGAACCCGGCCGACTCGTCGGCCGTGAAGGTCTTCGGCGTGGAGCGGAGCATCGACGTCTACCGGCGGCTGCTCGGCATCGTCGGCGCCGCCGGCTACCTCGCACCCGGCTCACCCGGATCGGTGCTGCACGGCCGGCTCGAGCGCGCCGCGCGCGGAGCGCAGATCAACACCTTCGGCGGAGGCGTCAACGAGGTGCAGCGCGAGATCGTCGCCATGGCCGGCCTCGGCATGACGCGGGCGGCCCGATGACGCCCGAATCCGCCGCCGCTCGGACGCCCGAGGCCGGAGACGACCTGGCGGAGAAGCTGGCCTCCTACGAGGGCAGGCAGGTGGGCCCGCCCATGCGCGCGCACGACCCCGTCAACCAGCCGATGATCCGGCACTGGGTCGAGGCCATGGGCGACGAGAACCCCGTCTACGTCGACGAGGACGCGGCCCGGGCCGCCGGCTTCTCCGGGGTGATCGCACCGGCGACCATGCTCCAGGCCTGGATCATGCAGGGCTACCGGGCCACGATGGCCCGCGAGCAGGCGCGGTCCGCCTCCGTCGCCGTAGAGGCGCCGTCGGCGCGCAGTGCCCAGGACGAGCTCTTCGCCGTGCTCGATGCGGCCGGCTTCACCTCGGTCGTGGCCACCAACTGCGAGCAGGAGTACTTCCGTCCGCTCGTGCTCGGGGACCACTTGACCGTGTCGTCGGTGATCGAGTCGGTATCGGGCGAGAAGCGCACGGGTCTCGGTGACGGCCACTTCGTCACCACCCGCAGCGACTTCCACGACCAGCACGGCGAGCTCGTGGCCACCATGCGCTTCCGCATCCTGCGCTTCCGGCCCCGACGCGCTGGCGGGTCGGCGTCCGCTGCCGGCGCGGCTGCGACTGCGCCGACTCCGACTCCGGCTCCGGCTCCGGCTCCGGCTCCGCCTCCGGGCGCACCGGCCCGGCCGCGGCGACCGCGGCCGGCCATCACCGAGGACAACGCCTTCTTCTTCGAAGGAGCCCGCGCCGGCAAGCTGCTCGTGCAGCGCTGCAGCGGCTGCGGTGTGCTCCGCCACCCGCCGCGCCCGGCCTGTGACCGTTGCCAGTCCTTCGAGTGGGAGCCGGTCGAAGCGTCGGGCCGGGGTGCCGTGTTCAGCTACGTGGTCGTCCACCACCCGCAGGTGCCGGCGTTCGACTACCCGTTGCCGATCGCGGTGGTGGAGCTCGAGGAGGGCACACGCCTGGTGGCAGATCTCGTCGGGGTGGAGCCGGCCGACGTGCACATCGGCATGCCGGTCGCCGTGGAGATGGTGGCGGTCGACGACGAGCTCACGCTCCCCATGTTCCGGCCCGTGTCCGACGGAGGCCACTGATGGACTTCACCTTCACCGAGGAACAGCTGGCCGTCACCGAAGCGGCGGCCGCCGTCTTCGCCGGCACGAGCGATCCGACCCGGGTGGCGACGGTGGAGCGCAGCGCTGATCGCGTCGACGACGAGCTGTGGAGCGAGCTGGCGAAGGCGCACCTCCTCGGACTCGCCGTCCCGGAGGAGCACGGAGGGTCGGGCCTCGGACTCACGGAGCTCTGCCTGGTGCTCGAGCAGCAGGGCCGTCACGTGGCGCCGGTGCCGGTGTGGGCGACCGCCGTCCTCGGTGCGCTGCCCGTCGCCCGCTTCGGCTCGCCTGCCCAGCGCGCCGCCCTCCTCCCGGCCGTGGCCGAGGGCGAGCTGCGCATGAGTGCGGCGCTCGCCGGTGTCGCCGTCGGGTCGCGTTTCGTGCCCACGGTGGCGGCGACGGCCGACGGAGCGGGACTGCGCCTCACCGGCACCGCCGCCGCGGTGCCGCAGGCACACGTCGCCGGTCGGGTGCTCGTGCCGGCCCGGACCGCCGACGACGGCATCGTCGTCGCCGTGGTCGATCCGCGTGCACCCTCGGTCTCCATCGAGCGGGCCACCACGACCGACCGGCAGATCCACCCGCACCTCCACTTCGACGGCACCCCCGTCGGGCCGGACGACCTCCTCGGCGCGCCCGGCGAGGGCGAGGCGGTACTCCGCCACCTGTGGGAGCGGGCCGTGACGGGCCTCTGCGCGCTGCAACTCGGCGTCACCGAGGAGGCACTGCGGCGGGCGGCGGCGTACCTGAACCAGCGCCAGCAGTTCGGTCGGCCGCTCTCGTCGTTCCAGGGGACGATGCTCCGGGCGGCCGACGCCTACGTCGACACCGAGGCCATCCGGGTCACGACGTGGCAGGCGGCCTGGCGCCTCGACACCGGCCGCCCGGCCGACGAGGCCGTCGTCGTGGCGAAGTGGTGGGCGTCGGAAGCCGGCCAGCGCGTCGTCCACGCCACCCAGCACCTCCACGGGGGCCTCGGGGCGGACACCGACTATCCCATCCACCGCTACTTCCTCTGGGGGAAGCAGATCGAGCTCATGCTGGGCGGCCCGGCTGCCCAGCTGGCGCACCTCGGAGCGCTCGTGACCGACGGCCTGCGTGCCGGTGCACACCCCGGAGCCGGCGTATGAGCGCCACCGCTTCCACCCGGTCGGTCGACGACGTGCGCGTGGAGGAGGCGCTGCCGGAGCTCGTCCTCCCGCTCACCCGCACCCTGATCGTCGCCACCGCCGTCGCGTCGCGCGACTACCAGGACGTCCACCACGATCCCGGCCTGGCCCAGGAGCGCGGGTCGGACGACATCTTCATGAACATCCTCACCACCAACGGACTCGTGGGCCGGTACGTCACGGACTGGGCCGGCCCCGGCGCCGTCGTGGAGCAGGTGTCGATCCGGCTCGGGGCACCCAACTACCCGGGCGACACCATGACCATGACCGGCACCGTCACCGCCGTCGATCCCGAGCCGCCGGCGCCCGGCGCGCCCGGCGACGGCTCGCCGTCGGTGCGCGGCGACGGGCGCGGCACCGTCACGATCTCCGTGCGCGGCGCCAACAGCCGCGGCGACCACGTCACCGGCACCGTGCGGGTGGCGTTGCCCCGCCGCGGCGTCACCCCGGCGGTGCTGCCCGCATGAGCCCCGCAGCCCGCCGCCACGCCTTCGCCGGTACCACCGCGGTCGCCGGGATCGGCGCCACCGAGTTCTCGAAGCAGTCGGGCCGCAGCGAGCTGCGCCTCGCCGCCGAGGCGGTGTCGGCGGCCCTGGCCGACGCGGGCCTGCGTCCCGGGGACGTCGACGGCATGGTGACCTTCTCGTCCGACACCAATCCCGAGATCGAGATCGCCCGCACGCTCGGCCTCGGCGACCTCCGCTTCTTCAGTCGCATCCACTACGGCGGCGGGGCGGCGTGCGCCACCGTGCAACAGGCGGCCATGGCCGTGGCCAGCGGCGTGGCCGACGTCGTCGTCTGCTACCGCGCCTTCAACGAGCGGTCGGGCAATCGTTTCGGCGCCGGCGTGCAGGGCCGCCCGCCGCTGCCCAACGCGGAGAACGCTCAGTTCGCCTGGTACGCGCCCCAGGGGCTCCTGACGCCGGCCTCGTGGGTCGCCATGTTCGCCCAGCGGTACCTGCACGTCAGCGGTGCCACCACAGAAGACTTCGGGCGGGTGGCGGTGGCGGACCGCAAGCACGCGGCGACGAACCCCGCGGCCTGGTTCTACGAGAAGCCCATCACCCTCGAGGAGCACCAGGCGTCACGCTGGATCGTCGAGCCCCTGCGCCTGCTCGACTGCTGCCAGGAGACCGACGGTGGACAGGCCATCGTCGTCACTTCCCTCGAGCGGGCCCGCGACCTGGCCCAGGCGCCGGCAGTCATCGAGGCCGCGGCCCAGGGGGCCGGGTCGCAGCAGGACATGATGACCTCGTACTACCGCGACGACATGACCCGCCTGCCGGAGATGGGGGTCGTGGCCGAACAGCTGTGGGAGACGTCGGGCCTCGGACCCGAGGACGTGCAGGCGGCCGTCCTCTACGACCACTTCACGCCGTTCGTGCTGTACCAGCTCGAGGAGCTCGGCTTCTGCAAGTGGGGCGAGGCCAAGGATTTCGTCCGCGACGGCAATCTCGAGCTCGGCGGCCGGCTGCCGACGAACACCCATGGCGGCCAGCTCGGCGAGGCGTATCTGCACGGGATGAACGGCATCGCCGAGGGGGTGCGTCTCGTCCGGGGCACGTCAGTGAACCAGGTGCCGGGCACGGCCCACGTGGTCGTGACGGCGGGGACGGGCGTGCCGACGAGCGGGCTCATCCTTGGCGTCGACGACTGAGCGACGGGGCGTCGGGCAGGGCGCAGCTGTCGGGGGACCGACCGGTCCCCGACTGCGCCTCAGCTGTCGGGGGCGGAAGGCTTGCCGATGGCCGAGGCCACGGCGTCGATGAGGCGGCGGGGATGGAAGGGCTTCACCAGCTGGACGAAGATCTTGTCGTCCACCCGCTCCCGCTCGTCGAGCTCGAGCACGAAGGCCGACGTGACGATCACCGGCGGCGGGTTCTCGACGGTTTCGAGGACCTTGAGCCCGTCGACGCCGGGCATCCGCAGGTCGAGGACCATGGCGCCCACCTGGTGTTCGGCCAGCACCTCGAGTGCCTTCGCCCCGTTCTCCGCCTCGAGCACGGTGTAACCGGCACTGCGGAGCAACTCGGCGACCGAAGTCCGGATGGCTTCATGATCGTCGACAACGAGCACGTCGACGTCGGTCACGGGCGACAGGCTAGTTGGTCAACGAGTGGCCACGGCAACGTCCAGCGCGTGGACATCGTCGCTGGTGAGCAGGCGATACGCGGAGCCGGGCCTGCCGTCGGCGGTCCACCACACCGGATCGGCGCACTGCCATCGCTCGGCTCGCAGGGCCCGCGTCAGCACCTTGGTCGTGGCCGTCATGGGCAATTTGTTGCATAGACGAATAAATCGGGGCGCCCACTTCGTGCCCACGTCGGGCTGACCGGCCAGGAAGGCGGCGAAGCCGCCTGGGTCGAACTCCGCACCATCGTGGAGCTCGAGTGCCGCCATCACCTGGTCCCCGATGACGTCGGGCACGGCGTAGACGGCGGCCAGACGCACCGACGGGTGGCGCTCGAGGATCCTCGCCACCGGGGCGGCGGCGAAGTTCTCGCCGTCGACGCGCAACCAGTCGTCGGCCCGGCCGGCGAAGTAGAAGAAGCCCGCCTCGTCCCGGTACGCGAGGTCACCGGTCCAGTACCAGCCGTTGCGAAGCCGGGCACGCTCCGCGTCGTCGTTGCGCCAGTAGCCCTCGAACCCCGCGCCGCCGCTCTTCGAAACCAGCTCGCCGATGGCCTGCTCGGCGTTGAGCAACCTGCCCTGGCCGTCGAAGCGCGCCGGCGGGCATTCGTCTCCGGTCTCGGGGTCGATCACGAGCGTCCCCTCGGGGGCGCGGCCGAGCGCGCCCCTCGGGGTGTCCGGAGTGCGGGTGACGTTGGCGCCACCCTCGGTGGAGCCGTAGCTGTCGACCACCGCGCACCCGAAGCGCTCGCCGAAGCGCGCCACGTCGGCCTCCGCCCCCTCGTTGCCGAACACCCGCCGCAACGGGTTGTCGGCGTCGTCGGGCCGCTCCTCGGTGGCCAGGATGTAGGAGAGGGGCTTGCCCACGTAGTTGAAGTAGGTGGCGCCGTGACGGCGCACTTCGGGCAGGAACCCCGAGGCCGAGAAACGGCCCGATCCGGGGAGCGCCACGGCCGCGCCGCCGGCCACCGCCGGACCCCAGCCCGCCATCAACGCGTTCGAGTGGAACAGCGGCATGGCGACGTAGCAGGTGTCCTCGGGTGTGAGCCCGAACATCTGGGCCACGATGACGCTGATCCGGGCAAGGCGGCCCTGGGTGCAGCGACAGGCCTTCGGCGCGCCCGAGGTCCCCGACGTGAAGATCAGGTAGGCGAGGTCGGCAGGGTCCACGCCGTCGGGGGAGGGCACCTCGGCTCCCGCCACGCCGGCCAGCGCGGCCTCGTACGCCGGTGTGCCGGTGACAAGCACGCGGGGGTTGTCGTGCTCGACGACGCCCACGGCGCCGAGGTCGAGCCTCTCCACCAGACCGAGGTGCTCGGCGTCGGTGACGAGCACCTGGCATTCGGTGTGGCGCAGGTCGCGGGCGAGGTCCTCGCCCCGGTGGGTCGGGTTCGCACCGACCACCACATGCCCGGCGAGACCGGCGCCGACCAGCCACAGGGCGAATTCGGGCACGTTGTCGAGCAGGACGGCGACGTGGGGGACCGGCCGACCCGCGTCCGTGGCGGGGCGGGCGGACCCGGGCCCGGGCCCGGGGCGCAGCCGCGATTCGAAGAGCGCGGCCCGGTCGGCACCGGCGTGGAGGACGGCATCCCAGCTCCAGACCCTGTCCTGCCAGCGCAGCCCGGGGCGCTCGTCGCCCAGGCGGGCGGTGAGGAGCCGGGCCACGGTCGGGCCCGCATCGGCCGCCGGGTTCGCCGGGTTCGGCGGGTTCGCCGGGTTCGCCGGGTCGGTGGGCACCGGGTCGGGCGGAGGGGGGCTCGGGGTCATCGCCTCAATATTGGAACACGTTGCACTTTTTGGCCAGCGATGGTACCGTCGGCAGCCGACCACGAGGAGGCCGATCGGTCATGGAGTTCGGGATCTTCAACGCCGTCTGCATGCCCCCGAAGTTCCGGGAGCGGCACGGCGCGCAGGCGGAGCACCGGCGCATCATGGACGAACTGCGCTACATCCGCGCCGCCGACGCGGCGGGGTTCAAGTACGCCTGGGCCTCCGAGCACCACTTCCTCACCGAGTACTCCCACCTGTCGGCGAGCGAGTCGTTCCTCGCCTTCGCCGCCGCCCAGACGAAGAACATCCACCTGGGCTCGGGCATCTTCAACATCACGCCTCCGGCCAACCACCCGGCCCGTATCGCCGAGCGGGTGGCCATGATCGACCACCTGTCGGAGGGCCGCTTCGAGTTCGGCACCGGCCGAGGGTCGTCGACCACCGAGCAGCGGGGATTCGGCATCGAGGACCCTGAGCTCACCCGCGAGATGGTGGCGGAGACGTTGCCGCAGATCGTGCGCATGTGGAAGGAGGAGGATTACTCCTACGACGGGAAGTTCTTCTCCATGCCGACGCGCAACGTGCTGCCCAAGCCCTACACCGACCCGCACCCGCCGTTGTGGGTGGCCGCCGGCAGCCCGAGCACCTTCGAGCTGGCGGCCCGTCAGGGCCTCGGCGTCCTCTGCTTCGCCTTCGGCAAGCCCGAGGGCTTCATCCCCCTCATCGAGAAGTACAAGAAGGACATCGAGAACTGCGACCCGGTCGGTGAGTACGTCAACAACAACGTCATGATCACCACCCAGATGCTGTGTCTCGAGGACGGCGGCCGGGCCCGCCAGGCCATGGCCGACATGGACACCGGCTACTACATCAGTCTCGTCTTCCGGTACCTCGACACGTTCCCCCGCCCGCCCGGCATCCCCGAGTGGCCGGCGCTGATCCCGGACTCGACGCCCGAGCAGATCGACGCGCAGATCAAGGACCGGCAGATCGCGGTGGGCGACCCGTCCGAGGTCGCCGCCACCATCCAGCGCTTCGCCGAGACCGGGGCCGACCAGCTCAGCTTCGGCATGCTCTCGTCGTCCATGCCGATCGAGGTGTGCGAGGAGGCGGTCGCCACCTTCGGCAAGCACGTGCTGCCGCAGTTCGACAAGGACCCGGTCCACTCGACGACCCGCCAGCGCCAGGCGCAGCTCGGCGCCTGATCGATCGCTGACCGGGAGCACCGCCGCGAGCCGAGCCCCCGGGCCCTCGGGCCTCGGGGCCGGGCGGGGATCGGCCGGACCGGGCTCGCTCCCCGTGCAACCGGGGTACTACCCTCCCGACGAATCTGAAGGGGGAGGTGCCGTGACGGCTCCGACGGGATGGACCGCGCCGGGCTGGGACCGCGTCGCCGACGCGTTCCGCCAGAACTTCGCCACGCGCAACGAAGTGGGCGCGGCGTTCACCGCCTACCACCGCGGGCGCAAGGTGGTGGACCTGTGGGGTGGCCTGGCCGACGAGAAGACGGGCCGACCGTGGGACGAGGACACCATGGTGGTCGTCTACTCGACGACCAAGGGCGCCACCGCCCTGACCGCCCATCTGCTCGCCCAGCGCGGTGAGCTCCAGATGGCGGCCCCGGTGTCGGAGTACTGGCCCGCCTTCGCCCAGAACGGCAAGGACGCCGTCACCGTCGATCACCTCATGTCACACCGGGCCGGGCTGCCGTGGGTGGACGCCGAGGTCACGCTGGAAGGCGCCTTCGCCTGGGACCCGGTCGTGCGCGCCCTCGAGGTGCAGGCGCCGGTGTGGGAACCGGGCACGGCGCACGGGTACCACGCCACCACCTACGGCTGGCTGGTGGGTGAGGTGGTCCGGCGCGTGAGCGGGGCGAGCCTCGGACAGACCTTCCGGCGCGAGGTGGCCGAGCCGCTCGGCATCGACTTCTACATCGGCCTTCCCGACAGCGAGGAGCACCGGGTGGCGAGCCTGGTGTCGATCATCGACGCCATCGCCTCGGGCCGCATCTCGTTCGGTTCCTCCACCCCGGATGCGTCGGGTGGGTCCGGCACGGGCGCAGCAGGGGCGCCTGGTGGGGCCGACCAGGCCGACAACGCCTACCTGCAGGCCCTCGCCGAGAAGGCGATGGAGTACATGGCGCCGGACGGGCCGCTCAACAAGGCCCTGTCCGCCCCGAGCGGTGTCCTCGCCGATCAGACCCTGTGGGAGAGCCCGGAGCTGCGGCGGGCCGAGATCCCGGCGGCGAACGGCATCGGCACGGCCCGGGCCGTCGCCGCTATGTACAGCGCGTGCATCAACGAGGTGCAGACCGACACCGGCGACAAGGTGCGCCTGCTCGACGACAAGCAGCTCGACGACGCCCTGCGCCAGCGCACCGAAGGTCCGGACAAGGTCCTGCTCGGCCTCGACATCCAATGGGGCCTCGGCTTCATGGTGAACCGGGGCATCATCGGGGCCGCCGGCCTCGGTGGGCCGCGCTCCTTCGGACACTTCGGCATGGGTGGCTCCATGGGGTGGGCCGATCCCGACGCCGAGTTGGCCGTGTCCTACGTGATGAACCGCATGGACATCGGCACGACCGGCGACCGCCGGGCCTTCTCGCTCGCCAGTGCCTGCTACGAGGTGCTCGGGAGCTAGGACCCGAGCGCGGCCACGATCTCGTCGACCGTCGTAAGCGTGGCCACGAGCGCGAGGGTGTGGCGCAGCACGTCGGCCCCGTAACCGGCAGGGATCCCGGTGACGGCGTCGGTGGGGAGGACCACGCGGTAGCCGAGGTTCACCGCCTCCACGCACAGGCCTATGATGCCGAGGTTGAGCGACACCCCGGTCGCCACCACCGTTTCGATGGCGCGTCCACGGAGCATCTCGTCGAGGCCCGTGCCTCCGAAGGGCGACACCCCGTGGCGCCGGTGGGAGACGAGGTCGTCGGCGGCGGCGCCGATCTCGGGGACGAGCTCGACGGCGGGCGTGCCCTCGAGGAGGTGCTCGGAGCGCCGGAGCATGGCCGTGATGAGCGGTGCGTTGGCGGGCGACCCCTCACGATCGGCCCGGAATCCGGCCGTGCAATGGACCACGGTCACCCCGGCCGGCCGCACCGCCGCGAGCAGGCGCCCGACGGCGTGGAGCATCCCCGAGGACGACGCGGCGCCCGCCAGCTCGGGGAAGCTCGAAAGGTCGCCCACCACGCCGCGCTGGATCTCCATGGTGAGCACGGCCGTGTGCCGCGGCTGCAGCAGGTCGGTCAGTTCCACGGGCATGGCGCGGACCCCCTGCTGCGCCGGCCCGCCGCGCTCAGGGAGCGACCGGGACGGTGGCGACGACGGTGTCGGCCCAGCGGTAGTCGGGCTTGCCGCTCGGGGCCCGCTCCACCTTGTCCACCAGGTGCAACTGGCGGGGCACCTTGTACCCGGCGACGTGCTTGCGGCAGTGGTCCTGCACCGACTCGAGGGTCGGGGCGTCGTGCCCGGGGCGAGGCTCCACGATGGCGGCGACCCGCTGGCCCCAGCGCTCGTCGGGAGCGCCCACGACGATGGCGTCCATCACGTCGGGATGCGAGCGCACGACCGCCTCGACCTCTTCGGGGAAGATCTTCTCGCCACCGGAGTTGATGCAGATCGAGCCCCGCCCGAGCAGCGTCACCGACCCGTCGGCTTCCACGGTGGCGAAGTCCCCGGGCATCACGTAGCGGACTCCGTCGACCTCGATGAACACCTCGGCCGTCTTGGCCGGGTCGTTGTAGTAGCCGATCGGG
>DASRBM010000363.1:0-4055 GCA_035653635.1 Acidimicrobiales bacterium
TCGGCCTCGTGCGCCCAGCCGCAGATCGCCGACATCGGGTTCCGGGGCGACACGGCGCATGTGGAGGAGCGCATCGTCGAGGCGGTCGACATCGGCATGGGCGGATCGCTCGGGCTCACCGGCGGCTTCATCGACTGGATCGAGAACGCCCGGCCCGTCGACGACGTGCCCGACGCCCTGCTGCGGGTGGTGCGCCGTTACCAGTCCGAGCGGCGGGAGGACGAGCCGTTCCACAACTGGGCCCGCCGGACGCCCAACGCCGAATTGCGTGCCGTCCTCGCGGGGCTCGAGGTCGAAGCAGGAGAGCGTCGATGAAGGGCTTCTCGATCCGCGACGAGATGAACGGCGTCGAGGAGCCACCGGGCAAGACGTGGTTCTGGGAGCTCGAGGCCGGGGTCATCTTCGCCGACCGCTGCATCCAGTGCGGCACGTGCGTGGCCGTGTGCCCCTCCAACTCGATCGGCGTGGGCATCGACAGCGGACTGCCGGAGCTCGTGAAGATGTGTACCGGCTGCTCACTGTGCTGGGACTTCTGTCCCCGGGGCGGACTGCGCTACGAGGCACTGTGGCCGCCGTCCACCCCGAGCGGTGAGGAGGACCTGCCGCTCGTGACGCGCAGCGACGCGGCCGACCCCTACTGGAAGATCACGGGCGGCCCTCCGGGCGACGGGCTCGGCACCGTGGTGGAGCGCTACGCCGTGCGGGCCGGGGCCCGGCCCGACGACGCCCAGGACGGCGGCGTGGTCAGCGCCATCCTGGTGGCGGCACTCGCCGCCGGCGACATCGACGGGGCGCTCGTGACCCGCCCGAGCAAGGACCCCGACGAGCCGTGGAAGGGCGTGGCCCATGTGGCCACGACGGCCAAGGAGATCGTCGGGGCCGCCGGGAGCTTCTACAACCAGACGATGGCCCTCGCCGAGCTCGACGTGTCAAGGTACGACCTGCCGGCCCGTCCGCGCCTCGCCGTCGTGGGCACGCCGTGCGAGATCCAGGGCATCCGGGCCATGCAGGCGCGGCGCTGGCCGACCGGCGCCCACCGCATCGACGCGGTGGTGCTCACCATCGCTCTGCTGTGCACCAAGAACTTCGACTACGAGGCGCTCACCCTGCGGGAGCTGCGCGACAAGCGGGGCGTGGACCTCGACCGTGTCAGCAAGGTCGACGTCATCCACGGCCGCATGATCGTGGAGTACCGCGACGGCACGGTGGCGGTGGACGAGCCGATCAAGGACTTCCACGGCGCCGCGCTGAAGGGCTGCGACGAGTGCGCCGACTTCCTCGGCCGCGGAGCGGACATCTCGGTCGGGAGCGTGGGATCGATGTCGGGTTGGTCGTCCATGCTCATCCGGACCGAGGCCGGTCTCGACGCCTTCAACCGGGCCCGGGGCCGACTCGACGTCCGTGACCTCGACGACCCCGAGGCGCTGCTCAAGCTCGACCGCCTCGACAAGCGCGTCGCCGAGCGCTCCCTGCAGCGCAAGCTCGACCCCGACGCGCCACTGTTCATCGACTACGCCGAGCACCTGAGCGCCTACGGCGGCACCGACCGGGCACCGGTCGTGCGCGAGCGATGACGGTCGCGCCCGTGATCGCCACACTTCCGGTGCCGGCCGAGCCGGTCGCCCGGCGCGAAGAGCTGCGCGCCGAGTTGCTCGCGGGGGCGGACTGGGAGGGCGCCTTCGGTCCGGAGCTCGGCGTCGGCGACGTGCTGTGGGACGCCTGGGGCGACGCGCTGCGCACCGCCGGGCTGGCCCGTGAGGCCTTCGCCGCGGTCGTGCAGGGGTACCGCCGGGAGATCTGGTTCTGGATCCTCGGCGACCGGGTCTGGGACCAGGTCGCCACCGGTCTCGCCGGCCGCCTCCAGCGCCGCCTGCCTTCCGCCTGAGCAGGCGCGAGCCGGGCTGTCGTCCCCGAAATGGGCGAGCCCGTGATCGAGCTGCGCGACGTCCATGTCGTGCGCGACGGGCGCCCGATCCTGCGCGGCATCGACTGGGACGTGGGCGCCGACGAGCACTGGGCCGTGCTCGGGCCAAACGGGTCGGGTAAGACGACGCTGCTGCGGGTGGCGGCCATGCGACTGCTCCCGACGAGGGGCCAGGTCCGGGTGCTCGGCCACGGCTACGTCGGTACCGACGTCCGCGCCCTGCGCCGACGGGTCGCCTTCGTGAGCGGCGCCGTGCTGCGGTCGTTCCGCTCGACGATCACGGCCCATGACATCGTCCTCACCGGCCTCCATGCCGCACTCGAGCCTTGGTGGCACACCTACGGCGAAGACGACCACCGACGGGCCGACACACTGCTCCGGGATGCGGGCCTGGCCGAGGTCAGCGACCGTACCTTCGACGTGTTGTCCGAAGGTGAGCGCCAGCGGGTGTTGCTGGCCCGGGCCCTCATGGCCTCCCCGGACCTGATGCTGTTCGACGAGCCGGCAGCCGGCCTCGACCTCGGAGCCCTGGAACAACTGGTGCAGCGCCTGGGTGCGCTGGTGGCGGACGAGACGTCACCGCCGGTCGTCCTCGTGACCCATCACCTCGAGGAGATCCCGCCCGGCATCACGCACGCGGTGCTCCTGCGCGACGGTGCGGTAGTGGCGTCCGGGCCGGTCGACGAGGTGGTGACCTCGGCGCAGGTGTCGGCCTGCTTCGGTGTGGACGTCGTCGTCACCCACCTGGGCGGCAGGATCACCGCCCGGGCCGACGTCGGCGGCGATCAGCCGAAGAGCGCCTGACCCAGACCCGAGAGCGGGTTGCGCGGCGGCGGGCTCGTCCCACCCGAGCCGCCTGTCGACCCGCTGCCCGAGCCGGAGCCGGTGCCGCCCGAACCGCTCGAAGTGCCGCCGCCCGAACCGCTCGAAGTGCCGCTGCCCGAACCGGAGCTGGTGCCGCCCGAGCCGGATCCCGAGCCGCCGCTGCCGCTCGTCGTCGGCGGGACGGGGTTGGTCGAGCCGGTGCCCGTGCCGCCGGTCGCAGGCGGAACCGTGGTCGAGCCGGGGGTGGTCGGCACCGTCGTCGATCCCGCGCCGTTGTTCGACGCGTTCGGCGTCGTGGGCTGCGTGGTGGAGGGGACGGTGGTGGTCGAGCGCGGCGTCGTGTGCGAGGCGCTGTGTCCCGAGCCCGCACGCGTGGACGGGCTCGGTGACGCGTACCGGATGATCGGCGTCTGCTGGGTGTGCGACGCCGGCGGCAGGGCGACGTCCACGCCGGCGAAGGCACCCCCGATGACCATGCCGACCACGAGGCTCAGCGCCGCGCCGGCCGCGATGATCCCGCCCACGAGCATGCGGTTGCCGCCCTGCCGGATCTCCTCCATGCGGGCGATGCCCTTTCCGAGCGTGTCGCGCACGGTCGGCATGAGTGCGCCACGTCGGGCGTGGCGCCCGCGGCCGGTCGACACGAGCGCAGCCAGCTGCGCCACCCGTCGTCGTGCGAGAGCGCCGTCGGTGCGACCGCTCTCGGCCATCACGTCGCGCTGCTGGTCCATGGGGAGCTCCTGACGCGACGGCCGGCTCCATATCGCCTTGCTCGGCGGTCCGGAGCGGCCCTGCCGCCCATCGTCGTCTTCGTGGCCTCGAGTACCCAGGTGCGCCGGGTTCCTACCAGGGGTTTCCCGGCCGGCCCGGCCGGCCACGACTCGGCCCAGCCTAGGACGTGGCCCGGGGTCCTCGCATGGTCGAACGGCGGGCGACGCCCAGGCACGCGCCGGGACGTGTGAATTTCAGGAAAATTGGCCTGGCCGGTCTCCTTCCGGGAGGCCTTCGGCACACAGTGCGTCGGTGCAGAGGCGGGTCGTGAGACCCGACCGCGAGGGGCAACGGGGGCTCCGCCGACTGTCAGCAAAGACGCGTGAGCGGTGTGACGCGAGCGGTGGCGCGTGTTGCAACGCTGTGACTCGCGTCGGCGCGGATCACACGTCGAAGGGCGCGACGGTCGGACCGCTGCTTCGCATGTCGAGCGTCCCAGGCCAGGCGATCGCGCTTGCGCGTCACATCCTCGTCAACTAGAGAGTGGCCAGCCAAAACCCAGGGTTCGAACCGGGGGCACGGACGGTTCCCGACC
>DASRBM010000364.1:0-5366 GCA_035653635.1 Acidimicrobiales bacterium
CCGTCGAATAGGCGAGGACCTTCTTGATGTCCTGCTGGGCACAGCCGATGGTGGCGGCGATGAAGGCGGTGGCCACGCCGATGCTCGCCACGACCAGCTGGGCCGTGTGCGACAGGCCGAGCAGCGGGTTGATGCGGCACATCAGGTACACGCCGGCCGTCACCATGGTGGCGGCGTGGATGAGAGCCGACACCGGGGTCGGGCCCTCCATGGCGTCGGCCAGCCACGGGAAGAGCGGGAGCTGGGCCGACTTGCCGGCGGCGGCGGCGAACAGCAGCAGGCAGATGGCCGTGCGCGAGGCGGGGTCGATGGCGCCGATGTGCGAGAAGATCCCGCTGTATTCGATGGTGCCGGTGCGCTCGAAGACGAGGAAGACGGCGACGAGGAAGCCCACGTCCGCGATCCGGTTGTAGAGGAACGCCTTCTTCCCGGCGCTGGCGGCGCTCGGACGGCCGAACCAGAAGGCGATGAGCCAGTAGGAGCAGACGCCCACGCCCTCCCAGCCGACGAAGGTGAACAGCAGGTTGCTCCCGAGCACGAGCAGGAGCATCGAGGCGACGAAGAGGTTCAGGTAGAGGAAGAACTTCGAGTAGTCCTGGTCACCCTTCATGTACCCGATGGAGTAGAGGTGGATGAGGGTGCTGACCCCGGTGACGAAGAGGGCCATCGTCATCGACAGCGGGTCGATGAGCAGACCGGCCTTCACCTGGAAGCCCCCGACGGGGATCCACGTGTAGAGCGTCTGGACGAAGTGCCGCCCGGGCCGGTCGAGGAGGCCCGCATAGGTGATGCAGGCGACCACGAACGAGGCGGCAACCGTGGCCGTGCCGAGCCAGCCCGCCAGCGGGTCGCCGATACGACGGCCGAAGACGGCGAGCACGACGAAGCCGGCGAGCGGCAACAGCGGCATGAGGTAGGCGGCGTGGATCATCGTCGGTCGTCAGCCCTTGAGCAGATGGAGGTCGTCGGCCGTGGCGTTGCGCCGTCGTCGGAAGATGGCCACCACGATGCCCAGCCCGACCACCACCTCGGCGGCGGCCACCACGAGCACGAAGAACACGAGCGCCTGCCCGCCGATGTCGTTGAGCATGCGGGAGAACGTGACGAAGCTGAGGTTGGCGGCGTTCAGCATGAGCTCGATGCACATGAACATCACGAGCACGTTGCGCCGCACGAGGAGCCCCAGCGCGCCGATGGCGAAGACCACGGCGGCGAGGGCCAGGTACCACTGTCCCGGCACGCTCATCGGGTCTCCTCTCCGGTGGCGGCGGTGACGGGGGCGTCGGTGCCGAGACCCAGATCGGTCTCGGCGTCGGCGCTTTCGTCGGCTTCGTCCTCCTCGGCCAGCGCGGCGCCGTGGGGGCGGCGGGCGAGGACCACGGCACCCACCACCGCGATGACGAGGAGCGCGGCGGTGATCTCGAAGGGGAACAGGTACGTGGTGAACACCGACCGGCCGAGGGCCGCCACGTCGCCGCCCGACTGGTTCTGCGCCGCGCCGGCCACCGACCGGGCGCCGACGGCCCAGTGACCGAGCGCCCCGAGGGTGATGATCCCGGCCAGCCCGAGGACGATCAGCCCCACCGCCAGGGGACGCTGGATCCGCAGCGGTTCCTCCCCGAGGTTCTCCTCGCGGTCGACGCCGAGGAACATGATGACGAAGAGGAAGAGCACCACGATGGCGCCGGCGTAGACGATGACCTGCACGGCGGCCAGGAAGTTGGCCTCCTGCTCCACGAAGAGCACGGCCACGCCGAACAGCGTCATGACGAGCATGAGCGCGGCGTGCACCGGATTGCGGGCCAGGACCACGCCGAAGGCGCCGGAAAGCACGATGAGAGCGGCCACGACGAAGACGATGCGGTCGACCACGGTGGCCGTGGCGAGCAGGGGGACGAACGCGTGCACGGTCAGCCCTTCCGCCTCGACGGCGGCTTGAGCAGTTCCTTCTGGAGCTCCACCCGGCGGCGCAGCCGCTTCAGGGCGCCGGGCACGCCCCGGTCCCCGGGTTCGCGCTCGGCGTCGTCGATGTGGAGCTGCAGGACGTCGCGCAGCGAGCGGATGCCGGTGAGGGCGTCGTCGCGCACCCCGCTCTGGCCGGCCTCGGGGGCGCGGACGCCGTAGCCGAGCTCGCCCGACCACTGCACCTTTCCCTCGTAGGCGGCGGCCCCGCCGGGCGCCGTCGCCCGCATCCAGGCCGAGGTGTGGGCGTCGTCGCCCGGGCGCCAGTCCTCCCAGGGCAGCTGCTTGGGCTTGCCGTCGTCGTCGACCAGGAGCTCGTTCTTCGTGTAGATGGCGTCGGCCCGGTTGGTGAAGGAGAACTCGAAGAGCTTCGACTCCGTGATGGCTTCTGTGGGGCAGGCCTCCACGCACATGTCGCAGTGGATGCAGCGGAGGTAGTTGATCTCGTAGACGAAGCCGTAGCGCTCGCCGGGCGACACCGGCTCGGCCGGCGGGTTGTCGGCGCCGCGCACGTAGATGCAGTCGGCCGGGCACACACCGGCGCACAGCTCGCAACCGATGCACTTCTCCATGCCGTCCTCGTAGCGGTTGAGGACGTGACGCCCGTGCTGGCGGACCGGCTTCGGCTTCTTCTCGATGGGGTACTGCCAGGTGACGCGCGTCTTGGTCATCTGCTCGAGCGTGACCTTGAAGCCGCCGAGGAAGGCCATGTCCTCCTTGATGCCGTCGAGGAGGCCCATCAGGCGATCACCTCCTCCGACCCGAGGCCGTCGTTGCGCAGGCTCCCGACCCGCACCGCCCGCAGCAGCAGGCCCCCGGCCACGACGAGCACGGCGATGACGATGCCGAACCACGACGCGCCTACGAGGGCGCTGGCCACGACGAGTACCCAGAACAGCGACAGCGGGATGAGGACCTTCCAACCGAGGTCCATGAGCTGGTCGTAGCGGAGCCGGGGCAGCGCGGCCCGCAGCCACACGTAGACGAACAGGAACACGAGCGTCTTGCCGAGGAACCACAGGATGGGCCACAGCCACGACACGAAGTGGAAGCGGGGTCCGTCGGGCCCCCCGAGGAACAGCGTCACGATCACGGCCGACATGGTGATCGTGTTCATGAACTCCGCCAGGAAGAACATGGCGAAGCGGATGGAGGAGTACTCGGTGTGGAACCCGCCCACGAGCTCCTGCTCCGCCTCCACCAGGTCGAAGGGAGGGCGGTTGAGCTCGGCGGTGATGGCGATCATGAAGAGGAAGAACGGCACCACGCCGGTGCGGATGACGTTCCAGCTCACGAAGAAGGTGTGCGCCTGGGCGTCGACGATCCCCCGGGTCGACAGGGTGCCGGCGAGCAGCACGACCATGATCACGGTCATGCCGAGGGCGGCTTCGTAGGAGATCATCTGGGCCGACGCCCGCACCGAGCCGAGAAGCGGGTACTTCGAGCCCGACGACCAGCCCGCCAGCATGACGCCGTAGACCGAGATGGACGAAAGCGCCAGCAGCAGAAGGATGCCGATCGGCGGGTCGGCCACCTGCAGCTCGAAGGTGTGGTGGGCCACTGTGACGACGCCGCCGACGGGCACGATGGCGAAGGCCACGAAGGCCGGCACCAGCGACAGGTACGGCGCAAGCTTGAAGACGAAGCGGTCGGAGCGCTCGGGGAGCAGGTCCTCCTTGAAGAAGAGCTTCACGCCGTCGGCGAGCGTCTGCAGGATGCCGAACGGGCCGGCCCGGTTGGGCCCGATCCGGGCCTGCATGTCGGAGATGACCTTGCGCTCGAACCAGATCATGAGCATGACCGACACGAGCAGGACACCGAAGGCGACGAGCACCTTGATGACCACGATGAGCAGCTGTGCCCAGTGCACGCCGTTCGAGAAGAGGGGGTCGCCGATGGCCAGGTGGGTCATGGCGTCTCCATGCGCACGTCGACGACGGCGACAGCCGCGTCGATGAGGGCCGACACCCCGGTGCCGTCGTCGGCCTCCAGATTGAACGGCACGACGGCCACGCCCCGGGCCACGCCGGTGTCGGCCAGGGCCTCGAGGACGAGGGCGCCGCGGGCCGAGCGCAGGCGGACCTGGCCACCGCTGTGCACGCCGAGGCGCTCGAGCTCCGACGGGTGCACCCGCACCGCCGCGGTCCCGGTGAGGGCGGCGAGCGACTCGGATGCTTCGACCAGAGCGCCCTCGTCGTACAGCCGCCGGCCGGCCACGAGTCGCAGCGAGTAGCCGTCGGGGGCGGGCAGGTGCGGTGCCTCCACCGGTCGTGGCCACCGGAGCATGGCAGGGCGGCCGTCCTCGCCAGAGGCGCGCGCACCGCCGGCGGGCTCGTCGCCGCCCAGAGGCTCGGCCAGTCCCGCACGCGGCGGCGCGCCCTGGCGCTCCACCGCCTCGATGCCGGGCGTCGCCATGGGGTCGATCACGGGCCGGCGGCGCAGGGTCACCGTCGTCGCCTTCATCGGCACGACCACGCCGTCACGGCCGGCGTCGCCCTCGAGGACCTGGCGCGTGAGCCCGGCATGCGCCGGCGACAGGCGCTCGATCTCGTCCCACAGCTCGGCCGTGCTGGCCACCCCGAGGTCCGCACCCATGCGGGCGGCCAGCTCGGACGCGATCATCCATTCCGGCCACGACTGTCCGGGGGACACGAGCTTCTGACCGAGACGGGTGACCCGGCCCTCGATGTTCGTGGTCGTGCCGGGACGCTCGTGGGCGGCCACGGCCGGCAACACCACGTCGGCCTTGGCCGCGGACGGCGACAGGAAGGTGTCGACGGCCACGACGAACGACGCCTTGTCGAGCGCCTCCTCCGCCAGTGTCCGGTCGGGGAAGTCGCCGAGCGGGTCGGCCCCGAGGAGCACCAGGGCGGCGAGCCCGCCGCCGGCGAGGGCGCGCAGCATGCCCTCGGTGTCGAGCCCACGGGCTTCGGGGGCCGAACCCCAGGCGGCGGCGAACCAGGTGCGGCCCTCGTCGAGGTCGACGCGGCCGGGGAGGACACCCGGGGCCATGCCCATGTCGAGGGCGCCCATCACGTTGCCGCGCCGCAGCGCCGGGAGAAAGCGCGCTGCCGGCCATGCCGCGGCCAGCGCGGCGACGGCGTCGGCCACCACGTCGTGACGTTCGGCCAGCGACGGCCTGCCGATCACGACGACCACACCCTCGCCGGTGGCGACGCCCTCGGCGAGCGCCCCGCGGGCGGCCTCGAGGGCGTCGCGGTCGAGTGCTTCGGGTGCGGCCGCGCCGGAGACCAGCGCGTCGACGACGGCGCGCAGCTCGCCGGGCCGGTAGGTCAGCGACGCCGTGGCCTCGCCGGTGAGGGCGGTGGGCTTCGGCGTCAGCTCCACCAGCGCGGCGCCGCGCTCGCCGACGGCGTGGCGCAGCCGGAGGTAGAGCACCGGCA
>DASRBM010000365.1:0-19189 GCA_035653635.1 Acidimicrobiales bacterium
CCGAAATGGGCCACGTGCGCCCGGTGGTCGAGGCGCTCACCGGCCGACAACAGGCGAGGGACGCTGTCGGCCGAGAGCAGTCCGGCTTCGGCCGCGGCCACCGTGTCGGTGCTCATCTGTCGCCGCCGCCTCCGTCGCAGCCGAACATGTACCGGCACGGCTGGGTCGTGGTGGTCGTCGGCGGCCGCGTCGTCGTGGTGGTCGGTGGCGGCGGGGGCGCGGTGGTGGTCGTGGTGGGAGGCGGCGCGGTGGTGGTCGGCGCCGGCGGGCGCGTCGTCGTGGTGGTCGGTGCCGGCGCCTTCTCGGTCGAGTCGTCGGGGGCGGCGACCGTGCTCACCGTCGCCGGGGGCGCGGTGGTCACCGGACCACTGCCACCGACGGAGACCACCTGGGCGGTCGCCGCATGCTGGTCCGGCACCTCGGTGGCCGGCAGGGCCGGGGCGGCCGGGGTCGGAGCGCCGCCGGGCGCAGCCGGCGGGGAGGCGGTGGTCGGTGCCGGGGGCGGTGCGGTCGCCTGCTGCTGCGGAGGCGCCGCCGGGCGGAAGCCGCCTTCGAGGGCGAAGGCGGCGGTGGCGGTGACGAGGAGCGCAGCGGCCAGGGCCGGCACCCGCAAGGCCACGCGCACGGTCGCCCGCCGGCCGACCCGCCACACCACGGCCGCGAACACGACGACCGTGCACGAGGCGGCGATGAGCCGGAGCACCGACGTGGTGCGGTCGGTCCCCATGCCGAGCCCGTGCAAGAGGGCCACCGGCCAGCTCACGTAGGCGAGCCAGTGCACCCCGCGCCAGGTGCCGTGGCGGATGTGCCGCCGCAGCAGGCTGGTGGCGACGAGGGCCAGGAGCAGGTCGCAGGTGACGGCGCCGAGCCCGAGCCAGAAGCGGTGGTACGGGGACGTGAATGGCACCACCGCGTTCGCCCACCCGACGGGGACGTAGCTGTCGACGACCGTCGTCATGACGTGGAGGAAGAGGAACACGACCGACAGCAGTGACGTGTTGCGGTGCAGGCCCTGGGTCAGAAAGCGCGGCCAGTTGGGTCGCTCCCAGTTGCCGCCGGCCGCGATGCCGAGCGCCACCGACACGGTCAGCAGGACCAGGGTGACGATGCCCGTCGCCCGTGTCAGGTACCAGAGCTCGGGGCCGCTCGTGGCGAACAGGGGGACGCTCACGCGGCCTCCTCGGCCGCCGGCCATCCGCACACCGTGGTGACGGCGCCGTCCGCGGCCACCAGGCGAGCCGGGAGACCGAGCCCCTGCAGCCACGACGGCGCGTCCGCACCGAGCAGGACGGCGTTGGTGCTGGCGATATTGGCGTCGAGGCAGCTGGCCGCGGCCACCGACACCGTGCGCCACACCTCGGGTGCGCTCAGACCGCTGCGGGGGTCGACGATGTGATGGTGGGGGAGCCCGCCGCCGCCCCAGCGACGTACGCGCGTCGACGAGGTGGCGAGTCCGCCGTCGTGGACGGCGATCACGGGCCCCGGCTCGTCGGCGCGGGCGCGGTGGGAGTCGGCGATCTTGACCGGCCACCCGCCCGGTGGCGGTTCGCCGGCCACGGCGAGGTCCCCGCCCACGCCCACCAGCGCGCCGCCGGGACAGCAGGACGCGACGGCGGCAGCGGCGAGATCGACGGCGAGCGCCTTGGCCGTGGCACCGAGGTCGAGGACGACCCCGTCGGGGACGGCAACCGTGCGCTCGGCGTCGTCCACGTGCACGGCCGCCCACCCCACGGCGGGGACCGGTTGCACGGCGGGGACCGTCTGCGCGGTGGCGTCGGGCGCGTGCGCCAGTGCGGCGTAGTCGCGGTCGTAGCCGAGGGCGACGAGGGCGTTGCCTACCGTCGGGTCGAGCCTGCCGTCGGTGACGGCGTGGGCGCGGGCGGCCGCCTGCAGCGCCGTCCAGAGCAGGTCGCTCACGGCGAGGGGCCTGCCTCCGGGGCGCGCCAGGCGCGTCACCTCGCTGTCGGGCCGGAACCGGCTGCAGGCGAGGTCGATCGCCTCGAGCACGTCCTGCAGACAGCGGCGCGCCGGCACCAGGTTGGGCGCACGACGCACGACGACGGTCGCGGTGGTGCCGATGGCGGTGAATTCGACGCGGACCACGCTCACGGGTGGGCCGTTCCTCCCGACGTGGTGGTGGGCGCCTTGGCCGTGGTCGTCGGGGTCGTCGGGGGCGGGCTCGGCGGCGCCGTGGTGGTCGGGGTCGGTGCGGGAGCAGGGGCCGAGGTGGTGGCGGTGGAGCCGCCCGAGGGCGCCGGTGTGGAGGAGGAGGCGGCAGGGGTGCCCGCCGTCCCGGACGCCGTCGCACCCGAGCCCCCCGCGCCCGATGGCGGGGTCGAGGTCGCCGGGGCGCCCGCGGTCGCAGCCCCGGGGGCGTGCACCGCACCGCCGGCCACGACCGACGAGGGGGTCGTGCCCGCCGTGGCGGCCGCGCCTGCGGCGTTCGGGTGCGGGCCCGGCGTCGACGCCTGGGCGGGAGCGGACCCGGGCGTCGTCGGGGTGGCGGCGCCGGTGGGTCCGGGGGTCGCCCCCGGGCCCTGGGAGCCCGTTGCGCCCGTCGAGCCGGTGGTGGTCCCGGTGGCGGCGGTGTTCGTGTGGCCCGGAAGGGCGTGGGCGACGACCGAGGCCAGCCAGCCCACGGCCGCGGTGGCGCCGATCGTCGTGATCGAGGTCAGTGTCCGCAACCGGGCGAACCCCCGGTCGCGGCGCGCTTCGTCTCCCTGCATGTCGCCCCTCCGCGCCCCGTGCCGCCACGTGCCTGCCTCTATGTCGGCACAAGCGCCTGACGACTACATGAAAATACTACGCTCCGTGGTTGACTTGCTACAAGAGATTGTCCTGCCCCGAGCGTCACGCCTGCGGGAGCGGGCGCACCCGCGGTTGTAGATTTGGCTGATGCTGCGGTACCTCACGGCCGGCGAGTCGCACGGCAAAGCCCTGGTGGTGGTGGTCGAAGGGCTGCCCGCCGGCCTGCCCGTGCGGGCCGAGGACCTCGCCGCCGAGCTGGCCCGGCGCCGACTCGGCTACGGCCGGGGCCCCCGGATGCGCTTCGAGGCCGACGAGGTGGAGCTCCTCGGCGGGGTGCGCCACGGGCGCACCCTGGGTTCCCCGGTGGCCATCGTCGTCCACAACACCGAGTGGCCCAAGTGGGAGCAGGAGATGTCGCCCCACCCCGGGGCCCCCCAGAAGGTCCTCACCCAGCCCCGTCCCGGGCACGCCGATCTGGCCGGCATGCAGAAGTACGGCTTCGACGACGCCCGCGACGTCCTCGAACGGGCCTCGGCCCGGGAGACGGCCGCCCGGGTCGCCGCCGGCTACCTGGCCAAGGCGCTGCTCGCCCGCCTGGGGGTGTCGGTGCTCAGTCACGTGGTCGCCCTCGGCGGTGCCGAGGTGACCTCGGGCCTGCGCCCCGAGCCCGGTGACCTCGAGCGGGTGGACGCCTCGTCGGTCCGCTGTCTCGATCCCGAGGCCGAGGCCCGTATGGTGGCGGCCATCAAGGCCGCGGCCAAGGAGGGGGACTCCCTCGGTGGCGTGTGCGAGGTGCTCGCCTACGGGGTGCCGGTCGGGCTCGGCAGCCACGTCCACTGGGACCGCCGGCTCGACGGGCTCCTTGCCCAGGCGCTCATGAGCATCCAGGCCATCAAGTACGTGGAGATCGGCGAGGGATCGTCGGTCCCGGCCCGCCGGGGGTCCGAGGCCCACGACGCCATCTCGTGGGACGAGGCGTCCGGCTCCTACCAGCGCGCGACCACGCGCGCCGGAGGCATCGAGGGCGGCATGTCCACCGGCGGCCTCGTCGTCGCCCGCGTCGGGATGAAGCCGCTCGCCACCTTGAACCGGCCCGTGCTCGGCACCGTCGACGTCGTCACCAAGGAGGAGACGGTGTCGTTCAAGGAGCGCACCGACGTCACCGCCGTGCCGGCGATGGGCGTGGTGGCCGAGACGATGACCGCCCTCGTGCTCGCCGACGAATCGTTGCGGAAGTTCGGCGGCGATTCGGTGGCCGAAACGGTGCGCAACTTCGAGGCGTACCAGAAGGCGGTCCACGAGACGCCGTCGGCCGCGGTCGACCCCGGTGCCTGACCGGCTCGTCCTCATCGGCATGATGGGGGCGGGCAAGACCGTGGTCGGTGCCGCGCTCGCCCGGCGCCTGCACCGGCCGTTTGTGGACCTCGACGCCGAGATCGAGGCGCGTCTCGGCCGGGCCGTGGCCGAGGTGTTCGCGTCCGAGGGCGAACCGTTCTTCCGCGCCACCGAGTCGACCGTCCTCACCGAGATGCTCGAGTGCGACGACGACGTCGTGCTCGCCGCCGGTGGCGGCGTGGTGCTCGAGGAGGCGAACCGCCGGGCGCTGGGTCGGCACGCGACCGTGGTGTGGCTGCGGGCCCGACCGGACACGCTCGTCACGAGGGTGGGACGCGGCGCTGCACGCCCGCTGCTGCAGGGCGACGACGTCGAGTCGCGGGTGCGGGCGCTGCACGACGAGCGCCGCCCGCTCTACGAGACGACGGCGGACCTGGTCGTCGACGCCGACGACCTTTCGCCGGCCGAGATCGCCGAGGTGGTCGTGGAACGCCTCGGGGACCGGTCCCCGGTGCGGGGCACACCGTGATCACCGTCCCCGTCGATCTCGGCAGCCGCTCCTACGACGTCCTCGTCGGTGCCGGTGTCCGCCACGCCCTGTCCTCGGTGCTTCCGGAGGGCGTGTCGATGGTGGCGCTCGTCACCCAGGACGCCGTCGCCGTCGACGTCGACCCCGGTGTCGACAGCCGGCGCTTCGTGCTCCCTTCCGGGGAGCAGGCGAAGACCCTCGCCAACGTGGAGACCCTGTGCCGCGGCTTCGCCTCGGCCGGCCTGGCCCGCAGTGACGCGGTGGTGGCCGTCGGCGGGGGGGTCGTGACCGACGTGGCCGGGTTCGCGGCCGCCACCTATCTGCGCGGCATCCCCTACGTCAACGTGCCCACCACCTTGCTGGCGCAGGTGGACGCGGCTGTCGGCGGCAAGACCGGGGTGAACCTGCCCGAGGGGAAGAACCTCGTCGGCGCCTTCTGGCAGCCTGCCGCCGTGCTGTGCGACACCGAGGCGCTCGCCGGTCTGCCGGCGAGGGAATGGGCGTCGGGCCGCGGTGAGATGGCCAAGTACGCCTTCCTCGAGGAGCGGCCCGGCGGCGGTGTGCCGGGGGAGGAGCTCCTGCGCCTGCCCCTCGACGAGCAGGTGGCGCGCTGCGTCGCCATCAAAGCGGGTGTGGTGGCCGGTGACGAGCGCGAGGGCGGGCGCCGGATGCTGCTCAATTACGGCCACACATTGGCCCACGCCCTGGAGGCCCTCGCTTTCGAGCCGGGGGGCGGACCCGATCTGCGCCACGGGGAGGCGGTCGCCATCGGGCTCGTGTTCGCGGCCGAGCTGGCCCGGCGACTCGGACGGATCGACGCGGCCCGCGTCGACCTGCACCGGCAGGTGGTCGGCGCCTTCGACCTGCCCACGTCGATGCCAGCCGGCTGCAGCGCGCCGGAACTGCTCACGCTCATGGGCCGCGACAAGAAGGCGCGCCACGACCTCACCTTCGTGCTCGACGGGCCCGACGGCGTGCAGCCGGTGCGAGGCGTCCCCGCCGACGAGGTGCTGGCTACCCTGATCGCCATGGGAGCGCGTGAGCGATGAGCGACGCACCGGCACTCGTGGTCCTGCTGTCGGGGCCCAACCTGTCGCTGCTCGGCGAGCGTCAGCCCGAGATATACGGCACCGCCCGTCTGGCCGACCACGTCGCCGCCGCAGCCGAG
Source organism: Acidimicrobiales bacterium (assembly GCA_035653635.1). Classification (GTDB taxonomy): domain Bacteria; phylum Actinomycetota; class Acidimicrobiia; order Acidimicrobiales; family UBA8190; genus DASRBM01. The sequence goes on from DASRBM010000365.1 coordinate 5,781, forward strand.
GAGGGTGCCGCCCTCGGTCTGCAGGTCGAGCACCACCAGAGCGAGCACGAGGGCGCGCTGATCGAGCAGATCCACGCGGCACGCGGCCGCGCCGCGGCCATCGTCGTGAACGCCGGGGCGCTCACCCATTACTCGTGGGCGCTCCACGACGCGCTGGCCGCCTTCGACGGCGTGGTCGTCGAGGTGCACCTTTCGAACCCCGCCGCCCGCGAGCCGTTCCGCCACACGTCGGTGGTGGCGCCGGTGGCCGACGGTTCGATCGCCGGCTTCGGCGGCCTCGGGTACCGACTGGCCATGCGGGCCGTCGCCGACCTGCTGGTCGGCCGATGAGCCGTTGCCGCCTGCCGGCCGCCCGATGAGCTCAGGCGTCCTGCCGGTGACGGGCCGGCTCGATCGTCTGCGTCCCCTCCTCGACGAAGCCGGCGCCGACGCGTTGCTCGTGACCGAGCTCGCCAACGTGCGCTACCTCACCGGATTCACCGGCTCGGCCGGCGTCCTCCTCGTCACCGGCGAGGAAGCCGTGCTCGCCACCGACGGCCGCTACCGGACCCAGGGCGCCGAGCAGCTCGCTGCGGCCGGTGCGGCACCGCAGGTCGAGCTCGTGGTGGGAGGCGTCGCCGCCCAGCGCGACGCCCTCGCCGCGGTGGTCGGGCGGGGCGGGGTGCAGCGCCTCGCCCTCGAGGCCGAGCACATCAGCTGGGCGGCCCAGCGGCGGTGGTCCGAGGCGCTGCGCGGCATCGAGCCGGTGGCGAGCAGCGGTCTGGTCGAGATGCTGCGGTTGGTGAAGGACGAGGCCGAGCTCGAGCGCATGGCCCGGGCGGCAGCCGTCGCCGACGCGGCGCTCGCGGAGGTGCTGCCGATGCTCGGCGAGCGCCGGACCGAGACGGAAGTGGCCCTCGCCCTCGACACGGCCATGCGCAGACTCGGCGCCGACGACCGTGCCTTCGAGACCATCGTCGCCTCCGGACCCAACGCCGCGAAGCCGCACGCGCGGCCCGGTCCTCGGCGCATCGAGGTGGGCGACCCGGTCGTGATCGACTTCGGGGCCACCTGCGACGGCTACCGCTCGGACATGACCCGGACCTTCTGTGTCGGCGGGGAGCCGTCCGGCGAGCTGGCGCGACTGTTCGCCCTGGTGACCGAAGCCCAGCGCCTGGGCGTGGCGGCGGTGGCGCCCGGTGTCGTGAGCGGGGACGTCGACCGGGTCTGTCGCGAGCACATCGCCGAGGCCGGCTACGGCGAGGCCTTCGAGCACGGGACCGGGCACGGCGTGGGCCTGCACATCCACGAGGCCCCGGCCGTCGGTCCAGGAGCCACTGCTATCCTCGCAAACGGCGTGGTCGTCACCGTGGAGCCCGGCATCTACGTGGCCGGCGTCGGCGGAGTCCGTGTGGAGGACACCGTGGTGGTGACGACCGAGGGGCGCCGAGCACTCACCCGCTTCCCGAAGGACATCGCTGCCTGATGGCTGTCACCACCAACGACCTGCGCAACGGCATGACACTGGACCTGCCCGAGGGGCTCTTCGGCGTGGTCGAGTTCCAGCACGTGAAGCCCGGCAAGGGCGGCGCCTTCGTGCGCACCAAGCTGAAGAACGTCCGCACCGGCGCCGTCATCGAGCGCACGTTCCGTGCCGACGAGCGGGTGGAGCAGGCCATCGTCGAGAAGCGCGAGATGCAGTACCTCTATCGCGACGGCGAGGACTACGTGTTCATGGACACCACGTCCTACGACCAGATCCACGTGAGTCCGGCGGCGCTCGGCGGTGCCTCCAACTACGTGAAGGAAGGCGACAGCGCGGTGCTGCAGCTGTACGGCGACGAGATCGTCGGCGTCGACCTGCCGGCAGCCGTCGAGCTGACCGTGGCCGAGACCGAGCCGGGGGTGCAAGGCGACCGCGTCTCGGGTGCCCGCAAGCCGGCCACCTTGGAGACCGGCCTCGTGGTGCAGGTGCCCCTCTTCGTCAACCCGGGCGAGCGCATCAAGGTCGACACCCGCACCGGCGAATACATCACCCGGGCCTGACGGTCGGCGCGTCGAGGCCGTGGTGGTCGCCGAGGGTCCGCGGCACCAGGCGCGCGAACGGGCGCTCAGCCTGCTCTACGAAGCGGACCTGAAGCATCAGGCGCCCGACGAGGTGCTGGCCGGTCTGCCGGTCGAGCCCGATCCGTTCGTCGTGACCCTGGTGCGGGGGGTGACCGCCCGCTGCGAGGAGATCGACCGGCTGGTGGCGGGAGCGGCCGTCGGCTGGGACCTCGAGCGCATGCCGGTGCTCGACCGGGCCGTCCTGCGGCTCGGGACCTACGAGCTCCTCGCCGAAGCCGACGTCCCGGTGGCCGTCGTGCTCGACGAGGCTGTGGAGCTGGCGAAGCAGTACTCCACCGAGGAGTCCGGCCGGTTCGTGAACGGCGTGCTGGCCACGCTGGCGGCCGAGCTCCGCGGCGGCTGAGCAGACAGGTCCCCCGGGTCCGCTCGCCGACGTCTCAGTCGCCGGCCAGACGGCGTCGGAGGAAGCTGCGCACCGCCTGGCGGGCGCCGTCGCGGATCTCAGGGCCGTGGGTGAAGGCCGCGATCTCGTAGTCGACCTCGCCCAGGCGGTCAGCCGTGTCCTTCGACATCTTCCAGTCGCTGCACGAGTACGCCATCGAGTAGCTGAGACGAGAGCGGAAATTGAAGAGCGCGTCACCGGTCACGAGGACGCCGCTCGGTTCGTGGAGGAACGAGCAGTGACCGGGCGAGTGCCCCGGCGTGTGCAGCACCCGCAGCCCCCCGGCCACGGGCAGGACGTCGCCCTCCACGAAGGTGACGTCGACAGGACTGCCGGGTTGGCGCTTGTGGGTGAAGTGGAGCACACGCGCGAGCGGTCCGGGCGAGCCGTAGGGCGGCGGCCGGCCGTCGCGTACGTAGGGCGCGTCGTCCTCGTGGACGTGGAGCCGAGCGCCGGTCCGTGACCGCAGGGCTCGTGCGCTTCCCACGTGGTCCAGGTGCGCATGGGTCACGAGGATCCGCGCCACATCGGAGGGCTGGCGGCCGAGCTCGCCCAGCGCGGCGGTGAGACGCCGGGTGGCGCCACGCAGACCGGCGTCCACCAGCGTGATCGTGCCGTCGGGATCGGCGAAGGCGAAGCTGTTCACGAGGTCGCGTCCGAAGGTCGGGATGCGCCAGACCCCGGGCGCCAGCGGGATCACACGCTCGGCCACGGTCCGGCATCGTGGCACGTTTCCCGATGCACGGCTCGGAGCGCCGGTGGTACGATCGCATGCGACCGTGAAGCGGGTCCTGCGAGGCCCGAACGGACGATGAGGAGCCCTGGTGGCCGAGCGCGAACGCAGGTTGACCCCACCGCGAGGTGGGGTTTTCGTTCCCCGGGTCCAGGTCCTTTCGGCCGACGACGTGCAGCGGGCCCTCGTCCGCATCGCCCACGAGATCGTCGAGCGCAACCACGGGCTCGAGGACGTAGTCGTGGTGGGCCTGCAGACCGGCGGCGTCCCACTGGCCCAGCGCATCGGCCGGGTGCTCGAGGAGATGGGCGGCGCCTCGGTCCCCGTCGGCACCCTCGACGTGGCCTTCTACCGCGACGACATCGGCATCCGCCCGGTGCTCCCCGAGGCCGTCACCGACATCCCCGGCGACCTCGCCGGCCAGCTCGTGGTGCTGGTCGACGACGTGCTCTTCACCGGGCGCACGGTGCGCGCCGCGCTCAACGCGCTCGCCGACTACGGCCGGGCCCGGGCGGTGCAGCTCGCCGTGATGGTCGACCGGGGCCACCGCGAGCTGCCGATCCGCCCCGACTACGTGGGCAAGAACATCCCGACCCGCCTCGACGAGCAGGTCGACGTGAGCCTCGACGGGGTCGTCCTCGGCGACGTGGTGCCGCGGTGACGCCGGCACGGAGCGAGCGGTGAGCGGGGCTCCGGCCAGCATGGGCCGGCATCTCCTGTCCGTCGCCGATCTCGGCGCCGAGGGCATCGACGAGGTGCTGCGGGTGTCGGACGCCTTCACCGAGGTCGGGCGTCGGCCGATCCCGAAGGTGCAGGCGCTGCGGGGCCGGACCGTGGTGACGCTGTTCGCCGAGGAGTCGACCCGCACCCGTCTTTCGTTCGAGACGGCCGCCCGGCGTCTGTCCGCCGACGTGCTCAGCTTCGCCGCCGGCAGCTCGTCGATGAAGAAGGGCGAGTCGCTGCGCGACACGGTCGAGACGGTCGCCGCACTCGGTGTCGACGCCTTCGTGGTCCGCCACAACGCGCCCGGCGCGCCCGCGCAGGTGGCGCGCTGGGTGGACGCCGCGGTGGTGAACGCCGGTGACGGCTGGCACGAGCACCCCACGCAGGCGCTGCTCGACTGCTACACGATCCGCCAGGTGCGGGCCGAACGGGCCGGCCGCTCCCCGGCCGAGGTGGGGGTGGAGGACTTCGCCGGCCTGCGGGTCGGCATCGTGGGCGACGTCCGCCACAGCCGCGTGGCGCGGTCGCTCGTCCTGGCCATGGCGGCGCTGGGGGCGGAGGTGACGCTCGTGGCCCCGGGGACGCTGCTGCCCGTATCGCTCGAGGGCTGGCCGGTGGCCGGCACCACCAACGACCTCGACGCGGTCCTGCCCGAGCTCGACGTCTGCTATCTGTTGCGCCTGCAGCTCGAGCGGGGCGCCGGCGCGTTCGTGCCGTCGCTGCGGGAGTACACCACCGCATACGGACTGACGGCCCGCCGGGCCGGGCGGCTGGCCGACGCGGCACTCGTCATGCACCCCGGTCCCATGAACCGCGGGGTGGAGATCGCCGACGAAGTTGCTGATCTTCCCCGGTCGGTCGTGCTGCGCCAGGTGGCGAACGGGGTGGCGGTGCGCATGGCGGTGCTGTTCCTGTTGCTCGGCGGCGACGGCGCCAGCGCCTTGCGGGGGTTGTCGGCCGATGGCTGAGCACGCGCTGGTGCTGCGCGGTGGGACGGTCGTCGACGAGACGGGCACGCGCCGGGCCGACGTGGTCGTGCGCGGGTCCTCGGTGGTGGCGGTGGAGGAGGGCGTCGACGTGCCCCGGGGGGCCACGGTGCTCGACGCCGGCGGCTGTCTGGTGACGCCCGGCTTCGTCGATCTCCACACCCACCTGCGCCAGCCCGGCGCCGAGGAGGCCGAGACGATCGAGTCCGGCAGCCGCGCCGCGGCCCTCGGCGGCTACACCGCGGTGCTGGCCATGCCCAACACCGAACCGGCCATCGACGACGCCGCGGTGGCGGGCGAGGTGCTGTCGCTCGGGGAGAAGGCCCTGTGCCAGGTGATGGTCGCCGGTGCCATCACCGTCGGCCGCAGAGGCGAACATCTGGCCGCCATGGGCGAGCTCGCCGCGCTCGGCGTGCGGCTGTTCACCGACGACGGCGCCGGCGTGCAGGACGCGGCCGTGATGCGCCGGGCCATGGAGTACGCGCGCGGTCTGGGCGTGATCGTGGCCGAGCACTGCGAGGTGGCCGAGCTGGCCGCCGGTGCCTGTATGCACGAGGGGGCGTGGTCGAGCTGGCTCGGTGTGGCCGGCATGCCCGCCGAGGCCGAGGAGGTGATGGTGGCCCGCGACATCGCGTTGTGCCGGCTGACCGGCGCACGGGTGCACTTCCTGCACCTGTCCACCGGGCGCTCGCTCGCCATGGTGGCGGCCGCCCGGGCGGAAGGTCTCCCCGTGAGCGCCGAGGTCACGCCGCACCACCTGTCGCTGACCGACGGGGCGCTCGCCGGGTACGACCCCCTCTACAAGGTGAACCCACCGCTGCGTCCCGCAGCCGAGGTGCGGGCGCTGCGCCGGGGCTGTGCCGACGGTCTGGTCGACGCCGTCGCCACCGACCACGCGCCCCACCCGGCCGAACGCAAGGACACGACCCTCGACGATGCCGCGCCCGGCATGCTCGGCCTGGAGACGGCGCTCCCGGTCGTGCTCGGCGCCCTGGGCCCGGCCGACGGGGCACCGGCCGACGACTCGGGAGCCGAACCGGCGGGCATGGCCATCGCCGATGTGCTCGCCCTGCTGTCGTGGCGCCCGGCCCGCCTCCTCGGCGTCACCCCCGGTGACGGCGGTGAGCAGGGCGGCCCGGTCGCGGCCGGGGCGCCCGCCAACCTGTGCGTCGTCGACCCCGCCGCCACCTGGGAGCTCGACCCCGGCCGCCTGGCCAGCCGGAGCCGCAACACGCCGTGGGCGGGGCGGTCGCTGCGGGGACGGGTTCGGCACACGGTCCGCCGGGGCGAGGCGGTCGTGATCGACGCCGAGGCCCAGCGATGAGCAGCGTCACGGACCAGGTGGACGACTTCTTCGCGGGCGAGCGTCCGCCGGCGTTGCTCGTGCTCGCCGACGGGTCGGTCTTCGAGGGCGAGGCCATCGGCGCCGCCCCGCCCGGCGGCGTGGCCACCGGGGAGCTCGTCTTCAACACCGTGCTGTCGGGCTACCAGGAGGTCGTCACCGACCCCAGCTACGCCGGCCAGGTGGTGGCCTTCACCTATCCGCACATCGGGAATTACGGCGTGACGCCCGACGACGACGAGGCACGCCGCCCGTGGTGCCAGGGGATCGTCGTGCGCGACGTGCCGCCGAGGCCCTCGAGCTGGCGCTCGCGCGAATCGCTCGAGGGATTCCTCGTCCGCCACGGCGTGCCCGGCATCACCGGTGTCGACACCCGCCGGCTCACGAGGCGCGTGCGCGAAGCCGGGGCCATGGGCTGCGCCTTCGGCACTGCCGACGAGGACACGCTGCGCGCCGCGGCGGCCGCCGAGCCCGGCACGACCGGACGCGACCTCGTCTCCGACGTCACCACCGGCGAGCTCTACCGGGTCGGCACCGGCGCGCTGCACGTCGTGGCCTACGACTTCGGGGTGAAGCAGACCATGCTCGAGTGCCTGGGCGAGCTGGCCACGGTCACGGTGGTGCCCGCCTCCTTCCCGGCCGACGACGCGCTCGCCCTCGGGCCCGACGGTGTGTTCCTGTCGAACGGTCCCGGCGACCCGGCCGCGCTACCCGCCCAGGTCGGCATCGTCGAGTCGCTCCTCGGCCGGGTGCCCGTGTTCGGGATCTGTCTCGGCCACCAGCTCCTCGCCACCGCCCTCGGGGGACGGACCTACAAGCTTCCCTTCGGCCATCACGGCGGCAACCACCCGGTCCGGCGGGTGGCGAGCGGCGTGGTCGAGATCACGAGCCAGAACCACAACTACGCGGTGGCCGAGGACTCGCTCGTGCGGGGCGGGAAGCCGGTGGCCGAGGTGACGCACGTCAATCTGAACGACGGGGTTGTGGAGGGGATCCGGGCCACCTCGGTCCCCGCCTTCGGCGTGCAGTACCACCCGGAGGCGGGTCCCGGACCGCACGACGCCAGGTACCTGTTCGACGACTTCGTCGACCTGATGCGCGAGGAGAAGCGCTGATGCCGCGGCGCACCGACATCGAGAGCATCCTCGTGATCGGCTCGGGCCCGATCGTGATCGGCCAGGCGTGCGAGTTCGACTACTCGGGCACCCAGGCGTGCCGGGTGCTGCGCAGCGAGGGCTACCGCGTCGTGCTGGCGAACTCCAACCCGGCCACGATCATGACCGACCCCGGCCTCGCCGACCGCACCTACGTGGAGCCGCTCGATGCCGAGGTCCTCGCCGCCATCATCGAACGCGAGCGACCCGACGCGCTCCTCCCCACCCTCGGGGGCCAGACAGCGCTGAACCTCGCCATGGCCATGGTGGAACGGGGCGTGCTCGACGAGCTCGGCGTACAGCTCATCGGGGCCAACGCCGAGGCCATCTCGACGGCAGAGGACCGAGACCGCTTCAAGGCGGCGATGGAGGACATCGGGCTCGAGGTGCCGGCGTCGGGCTTCGCCCACTCGCTGTCCGAGGCGCTCGACGTGGGGGAGCAGATCGGCTTCCCGATCATGATCCGCCCGAGCTTCATCCTCGGCGGCGCCGGCACCGGCCAGGCCCGCGACCGCGACGAGCTCGCCCGGCTGGCGGCCGAGGGGCTGGCCGCGAGCCCGGTGCACCAGATCCTCATCGAGCGCTCCATCGCCGGGTGGAAGGAGTTCGAGCTCGAGGTCATGCGCGACCGGGTCGACAACTGTGTGGTCGTCTGCTCTATCGAGAATCTGGACCCCATGGGGGTGCACACGGGCGACTCCATCACGGTGGCGCCGGCACAGACGCTCTCGGACGTCGAGTACCAGGCCATGCGCGACGACGCCTTCGCCTGCATCCGCCGGGTGGGCGTGGAGACCGGGGGGTCGAACATCCAGTTCGCCGTGCACCCCGGCACGGGACGGCGCCTCGTCATCGAGATGAACCCGCGTGTCTCGCGCTCCTCCGCGCTGGCGTCGAAGGCCACCGGTTTCCCCATCGCCAAGATCGCGGCACGTCTGGCCGTCGGGTACACCCTCGACGAGATCGCCAACGACATCACGGGCGCCACCCCGGCCAGCTTCGAGCCCACCATCGACTATGTCGTGACGAAGATCCCGCGCTGGGCCTTCGAGAAGCTCCCCGGCGCGCCCGACCGGCTCGGCACCCGCATGCAGTCGGTGGGCGAGGTCATGGCCATCGGCCGCACCTTCCCCGAGTCGCTGCAGAAGGCCATCCGCTCCCTGGAGCAGGGACGCCACGGCCTCAATGCGGACATCGGCGAAGGACGCTACGAGCTGCTCGACGACGACGAGCTCGTGGCCCGGGCGGCCGAGCCCACCCCCGAGCGTGTCTTCCACCTCGAGGCCGCGCTGCGGCGCGGTATCTCGGTGGAGGACGTGGCTGCGGCGACCGGCGTCGACCCCTGGTTCCTCGACGAGCTCATGCGCATCGTGGTGGCGCGCCGGCAGGTGGAGGCGGCCGGGGCCGCCGGCGTCGGCGCGTTCGACCGCCGGCACTGGCGGCGGATGAAGCGCCTCGGCTTCTCCGACGCCCAGCTCGCCTACCTCCTGAACGGCTCCCGTCCCTCGTCGCAGTCCCCGGTCACCGAAGCCGACGTACGGGCCGCCCGCGAGGCGGCGGGCGTGGTGCCCACGTTCAAGACGGTCGACACCTGCGGGGCCGAATTCGCGGCGCACACGCCGTACCACTACGCCACCTACGAGGACGAGGACGAGGTCCGCCCGAGCGAGCGGCCCCGCGTGGTCATCCTCGGCTCGGGCCCGAACCGCATCGGGCAGGGCATCGAGTTCGACTACTGCTGCGTCCACGCCAGCGTGGCCCTGCGCGAGGCCGGCTACGAGACCGTCATGGTCAACTGCAACCCCGAGACGGTGTCGACCGACTACGACACCTCCGACCGTCTCTACTTCGAGCCGCTCACGGCCGAGGACGTGGCCAACGTCCTGCAGGCGGAGACGGCGGCCGGCGCCGAGAGCGGCCAGCCCGTCGTCGGCGTGGTGGTGTCGCTCGGCGGCCAGACTCCGCTCAAGCTGGCTCACGCGCTCCCACCCGGCGTCGTGCTCGGCACGAGTCCGGCATCCATCGACCTGGCCGAGGACCGCGAGCGGTGGAACGGGTTGTGCGAGCAGCTCGGCATCCCCCAGCCTCCGGGTGGCACCGCCACCACCGTCGACGAGGCGCTCGCCGTGGCCCACAAGGTGGGCTACCCGGTACTGGTGCGGCCGAGCTACGTACTCGGCGGGCGGGCCATGGAGATCGTCTACGACGACGAGCGCCTGCAGCAGGTGGTGGCCGATCTCCACGGATCGCTGCTGCGCGAAGGAGGCACCCCGGCCGAACGGCCGGTTCTCGTCGACCGCTTCCTCGAGGACGCCGTCGAGGTCGACGTCGACGCAGTGCGCGACCGTTGTGGCGAGGTGCTCGTGGCCGGGATCATGGAGCACGTCGAGGAGGCCGGCGTGCACTCGGGCGACTCGGCCTGTGCGCTCCCGCCGCAATCGCTCGAGCCCGAGGTGCTCGACACGCTGCGACGCCACACCGCCGCCATCGCCGAGGCGCTCCAGGTGGTCGGGCTGCTCAACGTGCAGTACGCGGTGAAGGACGCGCACGTCTACGTGCTCGAGGCCAACCCCCGCGCCAGCCGCACCGTGCCCTTCGTGGCCAAGGCCACCGGCGTGCCGCTCGCCAAGGTGGCGGCGCGACTGCTCGTCGGCGACACCCTCGCGGCGCTGCGCGACGAGGGGCTCCTGCACCCGCCCGTCCAGGGCGGCTATGTGGCGGTGAAGGAGGCGGTGCTCCCCTTTAGCCGCTTCCCCGGCGTCGACACGCTTCTCGGCCCCGAGATGCGCTCCACCGGCGAGGTGATGGGGGTCGGGTCCACGTTCGGGCTCGCCTTCGCCAAGAGCCAGATCGCCGCCGGCACCGCGCTCCCGGCCGAAGGGACCGTGTTCCTTTCGCTGGCCGATCGCGACAAGCAGGTCGGGCTCGAAGCGGCGCGCGGATTCTCGGCTCTCGGATTCAGCCTGGCCGCCACCTCGGGCACGGCCGCCTTCCTCGAGTCCAACGGCGTGCCGGTGGCGACCGTGGTGGCCAAGGTGGGGGAGACCGGCGCGGCCGACGCTGTGGAGCTCATCGCATCGGGCCGGGTGCAGCTCGTGGTCAACACGCCGCGCGGCCGCGGGCCGCGCGCGGATGGGCTGCACATCCGCTCGGCGGCCCTGGCCCACCAGGTGCCCTGTCTCACCACGGTGGCCGCGGCGCGCGCGGCGGCCGCCGGCATGGCCGACTGGCGCCACCACGGCTTGTCGGTCGTGAGCCTGCAGGAGGTCCACGCCGCGGACGGCGCTCGGTGACAGGCGGGAGCGGTGCGGTCGACCTGACCACGCGCGTGGGCTCGCTCGCGCTGCCGAATCCGGTGCTCACCGCGTCAGGCACGGCCGGACACGGCGCAGAGCTCGGTGCCTACGTCGACCTGGCCGACCTCGGCGCGGTGGTGGTCAAGTCCTTGGCGGCCGATCCCTGGCCCGGCAACCCGGCGCCGCGGGTCCACGAGACGCCGGCCGGCATGCTCAACTCCGTCGGCCTGCAGGGCCCCGGCGTGCGTGCGTGGCGGGCGGAGGAGCTCCCCGCGCTGCTCGACAGGGGAGCGAGGGTGGTGGTGAGCATCTGGGGCTGTCGGGTCGACGACTTCGCCCGCGCCGCTTCCTTGGTGGCGGGCGCCCCGGGGGTGGTGGCGCTCGAGGTGAACGTGAGCTGTCCGAATCTCGAGGACCGAAGCCGCATGTTCGCGCACTCGCCGTCGGCCACGGCCGAGGCGGTGGAGGCGGCCGGTGCCGCCGGCCTACCCCGGTGGGTGAAGTTGAGCCCCAACACCGACGCGCTCCTCGACGTGGCCGCCGCCGCCCTCGGCGCCGGGGCCGATGCCCTCGTCCTCGTGAACACCGTGATCGGTCTCGCCGTCGACGTCCGGCGCCGGACCTACGCCCTCGGTTCGGGACCCCGGGGCGGGGGTCTGTCGGGACCGGCCATCCGCCCTATCGCCCTGCGCGCCGTCCACGACGTGCGGGCCGCGTTCCCCGACGTGTCGATCGTCGGGGTCGGCGGGGTGGGCCGGGGGGTGGACGCGGTCGCCATGCTCATGGCCGGCGCCGACGCCGTGGAGGTCGGTACGGCCACCTTCCGCGACCCGCGGGCGCCGGCCAAGGTGCTGCGGGGCCTGCGCCGCTGGTGTCGCTGGCACGGGGTCGCCCGCGTCCGGGACCTCGTGGGTGCCGTCCATCGCTCCCTGCCTCCCGCCCCGGCACCCGACGCATCGGACAGGGAACCGGCACCCGAGGTGACGGGCGGATATACGGTGGTCACGGACCCGACCGCCGCGGAGGGCGGCGGCACCCCGGACCCGGGGCCACGGGGGGACGATGTTCGGCGATGACCCGCGGGAGCACCTGGCGCTCGCCCTCGACGTCGACGACCTCGTCGTCGCCCTGCGCCTGGCCCGGCGGCTGCGGCCGTGGTTCGGCGTGGCCAAGGTGGGGCTGGAGCTCTTCGGCGCGGCCGGGCCGGAGACGGTCTCCGCGCTCACCGTCGAGGGCTATCGGGTGTTCCTCGATCTGAAGCTGCACGACATCCCGACCACCGTCCGCCGTGCCGCCACCGTGATCGGCGGTCTCGGGACGGCCTACACCACGGTGCACACACAAGGGGGGGCGGCAATGGTGCGCGCCGCGGTGGAGGGGATGGCGGAAGGGGCCGCCGCCGCCGGCGCACCGGCACCGTGCGTCCTCGGCGTGACCGTGCTCACGAGCGACACCGATGCGCCGCCCGGCCTCCTCGAGGAGCGGGCCGCGCTGGCGCGGTCGGCCGGGTGCGGTGGCCTCGTGTGTGCCGCCGCCGATCTGGATATAACGGGGCGCGTGGCACCCGATCTCGTGAAGGTGGTGCCCGGCATCCGCCCCACCGGTACCGCCCACGACGATCAAGCGCGCGCGGCCACACCCTCGGCGGCGATGGCCGCCGGGGCCGACATCCTCGTGATCGGCCGCGCCGTCACCGCGGCCCCCGATCCCGAGCACGCGGCGGCGGCCGTGCTCCAGGAATTGACCCGGTCGATGACCGCACAACACGGATGACCCCCCGACGAGGAGGACGCTAAGGTGGCCGGCATGCCGCAACCTCCTGCCCTGACTCCTGAGCAGCGCCAGGCAGCCCTCGACAAGGCTGCCAAGGTCCGCCGTGAGCGGGCCGAGGTCAAGGAGAAGCTGAAGATGGGCTCGATCAGCCTGTCGGAGCTTCTCGACCGCGCCGACAGCGACGAGACGGTGGGGAAGATGAAAGTGCTCTCGGTGCTCGAGTCGCTTCCCGGTCTCGGCAAGGTGAAGGCGCGTCGGCTCATGGACTCCGTCGGCATCAGCGAGAGCCGTCGACTGCAGGGTCTCGGTGTGAACCAGCGCGAAGCGCTGCTCTCGCACACCGGCAAGACGTCGTAGCAGCAGTCAGCTGATCTTCGTCATCTCCGGTCCCGGCGGGGCGGGGAAGGGCACGCTGGCGGCCCGTCTCGTCGCACGCGATCCCACCTTGTGGCTCAGCCGCTCGTGGACGACGCGCCCGCGCCGACCCGGCGAGCCGGAGGACGCATACACCTTCGTCGACCGCGCCGCCTTCGAGCGCAAGGTGGCGGACGGAGGGTTCCTCGAGTGGGCCGAGTTCCTCGGCCACTGCTACGGCACACCCTTCCCCGAGCCTCTTCCGGGCAAGGACGTCCTCCTCGAGATCGACCTGCAGGGGGCGCGCCAGGTGCTCGAGCGTCACCCCGAGGCCGTGCTCGTGCTGCTGCTCCCGCCCTCGCCCGAGGTGCAGGCCGAGCGCATCCGCAAGCGGGGCGACGGCGAGGACGAGGTGCGCCGCCGCCTGGCGAAGGGCGTCGAGGAGGAGCGCCTGGGCCGGTCCCTCACCTCCCACGTGGTCGTCAACGACGACCTCGAGACGGCGCTGTCCCAGGTGGCCGGTATACTGGACGCTCACCGTCAGGCCGCCCCTCCAGCAG